>JABEVH010000142.1 GCA_013043915.1 Pseudomonadales bacterium | reverse complement strand
GTGCATGACAGCTCAACCAACAGGTTGATTTGTCGCTATCTCCAGCAGCGGGGAGTGCAGTCATGAGCGCAGTACGTAGTCCGCTTGCCGGCAAACCTGCGCCATCTTCACTGCTGATCAATGTCAGAAAGTTGATCGATGATTATGCAGGATTGCGGCCTGATGTCTTGGTGGCAGAGCAGCGAGTTTCCTTTGGGACATCGGGTCACCGGGGGAGTTCCAGCAGCCGTAGCTTCAATGAGTGGCATGTATGGGCGATTAGCCAGGCCATTTGTGATTTTCGCAAGCACAAGAAAATCGTGGGACCGCTCTTCATTGGTAGAGATACGCACGCCCTCTCACAACCAGCCTTCGAAAGTGTACTGGAGGTATTGGCAGCCAACGGTGTTGTAACCCTGATTGCTGCAGCTGGCGAATACACGCCTACGCCAGCTGTTTCCCATGCAATTCTGGCGTACAACCGTAGTGACTCAGAAGGACTGGCAGATGGAATTATCATTACTCCATCGCATAACCCTCCGGATAGCGGTGGCATCAAATATAACCCGCCACATGGTGGACCGGCCGATACCGTGGTCACATCGTGGATAGAATCCAGGGCCAATATCTTGCTGTCATCAGGGCTTCTGGGTTTGCGCCGGCTACCGTTTACTCAGGCGCTGCGTGCCAGTACGACACGCGAGCACCGATTTATGGATGCCTATATCAGTGACCTGTGCAGTGTGCTGGATTTTGATGTTATCCGAGGATCCGGTGTGCGTATGGCGGTTGATCCCCTCGGGGGTGCTGGTGTGCATTACTGGGCGGCGATTGCAGAGCATTTCCGGCTTAATCTCACGGTGCTCAATGAAGTCGTTGATCCAACGTTTGCTTTCATGAGTGTGGATCGAGACGGAAAAATTCGCATGGATCCTTCATCCTCTTATGCGATGCAATGCCTAATTCACCATAAGGATCAGTTTGACGTGTCCTTTGCATGCGATACGGATCACGATCGCCACGGTATTGTTTGCCCTGGCATAGGTCTGTTGCCGGCCAATCAGTATCTGGTGGTGGCTATCGACTATCTAATTAAACATCGCCCTGGCTGGGCATTGACGGCAGCCGTTGGCAAGACCGTGGTCAGTAGCTCCATGATTGATAAAGTCTGCGCCAGAGGGGGACGTCAACTTTACGAGGTGCCGGTCGGGTTCAAATGGTTTGTTGATGGACTGCTGCACAGTCGATTGGTGTTTGCCGGCGAAGAAAGCGCGGGAGCCACCTTTAGCCGCAGGGATGGCCGAGTCTGGACCACCGATAAGGATGGCATGGTGGCGGCCCTGCTGTCAGCCGAAATTACCGGCGGTACCGGCTTGGATCCTGGCATGTACTACGGACAGTTGGCAACTGAACTAGGTGAGTTTGTGACTGACCGTATGGATGTATTGGCTACACCAGCTCAGAAAAAACGACTAATGACCCTATCGGCGTCGCAAATTCATGTAAGGCAACTGGCTGGCGAAAATATTGAGCAGGTTTTGAGCCATGCGCCGGGCAACGAGGCGGCCATCGGCGGCATAAAGGTCATGACAGCGGGGGGGTGGTTTGCGGCTCGTCCATCGGGGACCGAAGACATTTACAGGATTTACGCGGAAAGCATGCGCGGTGTTGAGCATTTGCACGTCATCCTGCGCGAAGCGCAGGCCATCATCGACACGGCCATGATGGGTGCTGCGGATGATTTTAATGTTAGTCCGTGCAGTGCTGAGACACCGCCGGAAATACGAGCATGAATCGTGCTGAGCCTCAGGTCAGGAGGGCATGGTGCAGCATCCATCAGATGTTGATGGTGAGCGGGAGCATGGCCATGAACGCAGAAGCTGGAGATGTGCTCGCTTCCAGGGTTTAACCGTGATGCCCCTCAATGAGGGAAGAAGACTCCATCTGCGCAGGCCCCCATGGTGGAGTCTATAGGTTGGCACGGTCTGATGCGCAATTTGTTGGATCAGAGCTGTGTTCCGGGTGCATCGGTCAGGTAGGGACTCCAATCAGGGCAATGTACGAAAAATATTAAGACAGGACCGGACGGGATAATATGAAATCAGATAGCAATACCCTCACCCCTGAGTTACTTCAGCACATGGATGCCTATTGGCGTGCCGCCAATTATCTAGCTGTCGGTCAGATTTATCTGTGTGACAACCCGTTGTTGAGACGGCCGCTGGTGCTCAGCGATATCAAGCATATGTTGCTTGGGCACTGGGGTACGACACCGGGACAAAATTTCATTTATACGCACTTAAATCGTATTATAAAAAAATACGACCTGGATATGATTTATATATCGGGGCCCGGCCATGGCGGGCCGGCAGTGGTTGGCAATACCTATCTCGAAGGTAGCTACAGCGAAATTTATCCCAATATCAGCCAGGATGAAGACGGGTTGCGCAAGCTGTTCAGGCAGTTTTCCTTTCCTGGCGGTATTTCCAGTCATGCATCGCCAGAGTGCCCAGGGTCCATCCATGAAGGAGGTGAACTGGGATATTCGCTTAGCCATGCCTTTGGCGCCGCGTTTGACAACCCGGCTCTCATTGTAGCTTGCGTCGTGGGTGATGGGGAGGCTGAGACAGGCCCGTTGGCTACCGCTTGGCATTCCAATAAATTTCTTGATCCGGTCAATGATGGTGCTGTCCTGCCTATCCTTCACCTCAATGGCTACAAGATTTCCAATCCGACTATATTAGCCCGTATCAGTCATAAGGAGCTGGAGCAGTTGTTGTTGGGCTACGGCTGGTTCCCGTATTTTGTCGAAGGGCATGAGCCTGTTTTGATGCACGAAGCCATGGCCAGTACGCTTGACCTGGTCATGGAGAAGATCAGGTTTATACAGCACGATGCTCGAATAAACGGCAATAACGAGCGTCCTTGCTGGCCCATGATTGTTCTAAATTCCCCCAAGGGCTGGACCGGCCCAAAAATGGTTGATGGTCTGAAGAATGAGGGCACGTTTCGCTCGCACCAAGTGCCTATCTCCGATCCGGCTACTCATCCCGGTCATCTGCAGTTGCTGGAAAGCTGGCTGCAAAGTTATCGGCCCCAGGAGCTTTTTGATCTACAAGGGCGTCTATTGCCGGAGTTGGCTGCGCTAGCACCGGTCGGTGAGCAGCGAATGGGAGCTAACCTCAATGCTAATGGCGGCATACTGTTGCGCGATCTGCACTTGCCCAATTTTCGTGACTATGCGGTTAGCGTGCCCATTCCCGGAGTAGGAGGAATAGGTGACACGCATGTGCTCGCTAAGTTCCTGCGTGATGTGATCCAGGCAAACAGCTTACAGCGAAATTTTCGTGTCTTTGGCCCGGATGAGACCATTTCAAACGGGCTGGGTGCCATTTTTGAGGTAACCAATCGTCAATGGGCTGCCAGCATCCAACCGAATGATGAGTTTCTATCAACCATCGGGCGAGTTTTAGAAATGCTCAGTGAGCATCAGTGTGAAGGCTGGCTTGAAGGCTATTTACTGACGGGGCGTCATGGAGTTTTCAACTGCTATGAAGCGTTTGTCCATATTGTTGACTCCATGTTCAATCAGCATGCCAAATGGCTGAAAGTATCCTCACAGTTGCCCTGGCGGCTACCGATTGCCTCGCTGAATTATCTGCTGTCGTCCCACGTCTGGCGGCAGGATCACAATGGTTTTACGCACCAGGACCCTGGCTTTATCGATCATGTTGTGAATAAAAAAGCCGAAGTAGTTCGGGTTTATCTGCCACCGGATGCCAACTGTTTGCTCTCGGTTATGGATCACTGTCTGCGTAGTCGTCATTATGTTAACGTCATCATTGCCGGAAAGCACCCTGCTCCACAGTGGCTGGATATGAATGCTGCTGCCCGGCATTGCGCGATCGGCATCGGTATCTGGTCCTGAGCAGGCAATGACCTGTATGCGGAGCCCGATATAGTGATGGCCTGCTGTGGGGATGTACCTACCTTGGAAACCCTCGCTGCCGTATCCATTCTGCGTGAGCACCTGCCTGAATTGAAGATTCGGGTTGCCAATGTTGTGGACCTTATGAAACTGCAGCCACCTCTCGAGCATCCGCATGGACTCAGCGATCAGGATTTCAACGCCATTTTTACGCTCGACAAGCCTGTGATTTTTGCATTTCACGGCTACCCCTGGCTGATCCATCGTCTGACTTACCGACGCAGTAATCACCCTAATATCCATGTGCGGGGTTATAAGGAGGAGGGCACCATCACCACGCCTTTTGACATGACAGTACTGAATGATATGGATCGATTTCATCTGGTGATTGATGCCATAGACCGCCTGCCGCAAACCGGTACGGCAGGCATTGAGCTTCAGGAAAAACTCAGGGGAAAGCTGGTGGCACACACAAATTATATAAACGCTCACGGCGAGGATATGCCAGAAATCCGCAATTGGAAGTGGGAGCCTATGCTATGAACCAACAGACACTAGCCAGGCTGGCACAGGTATTGATGGCAGGGGACAAAGGCCTGTTGGCCATGGATGAAGGTAATGCCAGTTGCAATAAGCGCTTTGCCGTGCGGGGTATTGCCGAGACAGCAGAAGTCAGGCGGTGCTGGCGTGAGCTGATGGTGACTACGCCAGGTTTGGGCGAGTGTATTAGCGGTGCCATACTATGCGACGAAACGATCCGGCAACAACTGAGCAAGGGGATATCCTTTGCCGAAGCGCTGACCGAGGCCAACATCATGACGGGGATCAAGGTTGATGGTGGTGTCAAAGATCTGGCCGCTCATCCTGGTGAAAAAATAACCGAGGGTCTGGACGGCTTGCGTGATCGATTCAATGAATATTTTCTCCTTGGGGCACGCTTTGCCAAGTGGCGATCTGTCATCACCCTAGGCAAGGGTATGCCGGGTCAGGCGTGTATCGAAGCCAATGCTCACGCGCTGGCCCGCTTTGCTGCTTTGTGCCAGGAAGCGGGCATGGTGCCGGTGGTTGAACCCGAAGTGCTCATGACGGGTGACCATAATTTGGTTCGCTGCTTAGAAGTGACCGAGTTGGTATTGCATGCTGTTTTCAATCAGCTCTTCATACAAGGCGTGAATCTGGATGCCATGATTCTCAAACCCAATATGGTGCTGCCGGGCTTGAGCTGTGTTCATCAGGATACGATGGATGAAATTGCAGATGCCACGGTGCACTGCCTGTTGCGTCATGTGCCTGCTGCCGTTCCAGGTATTGCTTTTTTATCAGGCGGGCAAATGCCGGTAGAGGCGTCGGCACGCCTGGGTGCTATGAATGCTCGATTCCGTTCGCGGTTGCCCTGGGCACTGACCTTTTCCTATTCACGAGCCATTCAAGAGCCAGCTCTGGACGTGTGGCTGGGTCGCGAGTCCGCTGCACAAGCGGCGCAGCATACGTTATTGCATCGCGCCCGCTGCAATCAGGCTGCATGTCGTGGCGAGTATTCAGCAGCACTGGAGTTCTCTTCTTGAAAAACGGCGACTGTCTAAAGGAGTCGCCAACAATCACCATCCATCTGCTCTCTGGAATCTGCCATGTTTAGTGAACTTGATCAACTTTGTGTCAATACGCTGCGCTTTCTTTCGGTGGACATGGTACAGAAGGCCAATAGCGGACACCCTGGTTTACCTCTGGGCGCGGCACCTATGGCCTATGTGTTGTGGACACGCTGGCTGGCTTGCAATCCACGTCATCCGGGCTGGATTAATCGTGACCGTTTTGTGCTCTCGGCCGGACATGGTTCTGCACTACTTTACAGCTTGCTGCATCTGAGCGGTTACGCGCTATCGCTGGATGATATACGTCAGTTTCGGCAGTGGGGCAGTAATACGCCAGGTCATCCGGAGCGCGGTCATACTTCTGGCGTGGAAATTACAACCGGACCACTCGGACAAGGATTGGCTAATGCGGTAGGCATGGCAGCGGCTGAGGCTCATTTGGCTGCCGTTTACAACCGTCCTGATTGTGCTGTGATCGATCACTATACGTATACCATTGTCGGTGACGGTGATCTTATGGAAGGTGTCGCTTCCGAGGCGGCCTCACTAGCGGGTCATCTGAAATTGGGCAAGCTGACCTGTCTGTATGACGCCAATGGCATCACGCTGGCTGCCGGTACTTCCTTGACGTTTACGGAAGATTGCTTGAAGCGCTTTGAAGCCTATGGCTGGCATACGATCAATGTGGCAGACGGCAATAATCTTGCTGATATCGACCTGGCCTTGCAACAGGCACGAGAGGAAAGTGAGCGACCGACGTTAGTTCTTGTACACACGCATATTGGCTATGGCTCCCCTGTAGCAGACAGTTACCTGGCGCATGGAGCGCCGCTGGGTGCTGATGCGGTGCGTAAGACCAAGGATGCGCTGGGCTGGCCAGAGGTACCGGACTTCCTTATTCCTCCCGCCGTATTGGAGTACTTTCGTTGCATGGTGGGAAGGGGGGTGCACACTGAAATGATGTGGGATGAAATGATGGCAGTTTATAAGGTGGTATATCCCGCTTTGGCGCTGGAGTTAGAAGGCCGTTTGCTTGGAGAATTGCCGCACGGCTGGGATGCGGATATTCCCGTGTTTCCTGCCGATGCCCATGGTATGGCGACGCGTGAAGCCTCAGGTCTTGTCATGGCTGCCATTGCTCCCCATGTGCCTGCACTCTTTGGCGGTTCCGCTGACCTGGATACATCCACTAAAACAGTGTTAAAAAAACTGGGAGATTTCAGCTCAGCTGCCCAGTTGAACACGGATCAGCAAGGTTCTAACGGCGACTGGAGCTATCAGGGGCGTAACTTGCATTTTGGTGTGCGCGAACATGCCATGGGAGCCATGGTCAATGGCCTGGCTGCGCATGGCGGGTTTTTTCCCTTCGGTTCGACTTTCCTGGTTTTTTCAGATTATATGCGCCCGTCACTACGGCTGGCCGCACTGATGGGCTTGCATGTCATACATATCTTTACTCACGATAGCATTGCCGTGGGCGAAGATGGCCCGACGCACCAACCTGTGGAACAGCTAGCTAGCTTGCGGGCGATTCCCGGACTTGTTGTCATTCGCCCGGGCGATGCCAATGAAACGACCATAGCCTGGAAGGTGGCACTGGAAACCACGGACCGGCCGGTAGCGTTAATATTAAGCCGACAAGCCATGCCCACGCTGGATCGCCTGAGCTTGGCGGCAGCTGATGGCCTGCGGCAGGGGGCTTATATTTTGCTCGATGCCCCTTATGCTATTCCAGAATTGATTCTTATCGCCAGTGGTTCAGAGCTTGGTCTTATTGTGGCAGCGACATATTGCCTTCAAGCACAAGGAGTTGCCGTACGTTGTGTGTCCATGCCCAGCTGGGAGTTATTTGACGCTTTGCCGCAAGTTGAGCGTGACATGATACTACCGCCCCCTGTCAAAGCGCGGCTTGCCGTGGAGGCAGGGGTCGCTCAGGGTTGGCATCGTTATGTTGGTGATCACGGGGATGTGTTGAGCATGGAAAGTTTTGGTGCTTCAGCCCCCGCCTCTGTTTTGTTGCAGGAATACGGTTTTACCGTAGCAGCAGTTTGCGCCCGCGCTATTGTCCTGTTGCGGGGCTAAATAAATTCCCCCACGATCTCACCTATCCTTCAAAAGATTGGTGGTTTACGGAGGGAAGGCAATATGCGGACCTACGTTCAATCCAGAAGACTTGCAGGCAACAGAACATCAACGCCTGTTGGAGGAAGGATGACGCACGCTGGTATATTGGCATACTCGCGCCATAGCTTGACCGCTGCGCGTTTGGATTCACCTTCAACTAGGAAAATAACTTCGCGGGCACGGCTCAGCCGACGGGCACTTAGCGATACACGCTGTGCCGGTGCTTTGGGTGCATCCAGAATCGCTAGCGTATCGGGAGCATCTGTCGCCACACCCCAGTCCTTATCCGGAAATAGGCTTGCTGTGTGACCATCCTCACCCAGGCCCAGCAGCACCAGATCGAAATCATCCACACCGCGCAAGGTATCAGCATAGGTCTGGGCTGCTGTGACGGCACCTAGCTCAGCAGGAATGGTGTGTATCTGCTCGGGAGGAATGAGGACATGATTGAGCCAAGCATGGGCGACCATGTGACTGGTGCGCTCAGTGTCATCGATGGGTAGACAGCGTTCGTCGCCGTAGTAAATATGCCAGGGCGACCAATCCGTGTCGGTTGTGCGCAGCATGGAGTAGAGGTCATGTGGGGTGTGGCCGCCAGCCAGTACCAGCAAAAAACGGCCCCGGCTGGCATGGGCTCGCTCGGCAGCCGCGAGAATGCGTCCGTAGGCCATGCATCGTACTGCACTTGCATCTGCAACCGGCAGCCAGCGCACGGCGGCAGGACGAGTGGTTTCAACCGGGTCAGAAATGCTCATTCTGGTTTCACCGTGTGCCCCCCAAATTGCTGACGCATCGCAGCAAGTAGTTTGGCCGAGAAGGAATCTGCTTCGCGTGAGCGAAGGCGTTCCAGCAGGGAAAGCGTAATGACAGGGGTTGATATGTCGAGATCCAGTGCTTCTAAAACGGTCCAGCGTCCTTCACCGGAGTCTTCCACATACGGTGCGATGCCGGTCATGGATGGATTATCAGCTAGTGCAGCTGCTGTTAGGTCCAGCAGCCAGGAGCGCACTACACTGCCATGGCGCCATATGTTAGCAACTTGGTGTAGATCGAAGGCAAATTCAGTTTTATGCTGAAGAATGGAGAAACCTTCAGCGTAGGCCTGCATGAGACCATACTCAATGCCATTGTGTATCATCTTGGAGAAATGGCCAGCACCATAGTTGCCAACTTGTCCCCAGCCTTTGTCAGGGGCTGGTGCCAGCGTTTCAAAAACAGGTCGCATCGATTCGATGGCCTGTTTGTCGCCGCCGATCATCATGCTGTAACCTTCGGTAAGGCCCCAGATACCACCACTGGTGCCGCAATCGATATAATGAATTTTCTTTTTGGTAAATTCTTCGGCGCGACGCAGTGTATCTTTGTAATTAGAGTTGCCGCCATCGACTACCGTGTCTTCGTCGCTTAGCAGGGTCAGCAATGTTGACAGTGTTGTTTCAGTCGGCTTCCCGGAGGGGACCATCAGCCACAAGGTGCGTGGCGCAGGCAGTGCATTAATCAGCGCAGTTAGCGAGTCCACTGTAACCATGCCTTGCCCGACACTGTCTCGGCGCGCAGCAGAGTCAGGATCAAAACCAATAACGTCATGGCCTCCCTTCAACAAGCGTTGCGCCATATTGGCGCCCATGCGCCCAAGACCAATCATGCCGAGTTTCATGGTGAATCTCCTTGAAAGTGATTACCGACATGATCATCGCCATGTCGGCTGAGGAAAATCCAGGCTGTTTGTCAGGAGCCGGAATTTTGTTGTGATCAATGACAGCTGTATTTTTAATTCGTAACATCGTGAGTTGATGGGAGGGTTTGAGGTCAGTATCTAGCGCTTGCGCCTTAGCCTTAAAACTTAGGGCTCGCCTTGTGGGAAGAAGCTCCGGCGATAGGGGGGCGAATGTAAAGATTTCATGAATGAAGTCAGTTTGGAAAGTAACAAGCGCTGAAGTCATGGTGCTCCTTGACATGACACCAAGCTGTTGGGGCGGTCATCTGGTCAGAGGCCAGTTGCGCCTGCACAAAGTTCGGTATCGTTTGCGAGTGAGACTGTGCGGAAATTTTATCAGGAGTTAGGGGCAATATCTGTTCGCTAACTCGCTTAGAAGCAGCTATTGCCGCATGGGGCTGTTGGAAGAGGGGGCTAACTTATCACTTGACCTGTCAGTGGCTGCGCAAGTAAGTTCAGTAATTATTTGAAATACGTTTTCGAAAAAAACCGAGTAATATATCAAATTGTGTTATAATGGCAAGTCTTAAATTTGTAAACAAGACTCGCCTAGCGAGAGCATTTGTGTAATCTCCCCGAGAGGTAATCCATCTAGCTTATCACCTAGCTTATCTGAAACCCCAAGGCCTATGTGACGGGTGGATATGCTCATGGAGGAGTGATAATGAGTTTTAAATATTCTTTAATTCAAAATTGTTTATTGGCAGCCATGCCGGATAATGTGCGAGAGCAACTGCAACCCCATCTAGAGTTGTTGCATCTGCCCCTGGGGAAGGTTTTATACGAGCCTAGCAGTGTTGGTTCGTATGCTTATTTTCCTATCGATAGTATTGTGGCGCTGGTTTATGTAATGGAAAACGGCGCACCTGCAGAAATCTCAATGGTTGGCAACGAGGGAATGATCGGTATTTCCATGTTTATGGGGGGCGTTTGTCCTCCTCACCAAGCTGTCGTGGGCTCTGCAGGCTATGCCTACCGGTTGAGCAAGCAGCAGCTGCGACTTGAGTTCGACCAACATGGCGAGGTATTGCAATTATTAGAGCCTCTTGCAAAAGTCCCAGCTGAGAATGACCGCATTTCACCTATCGCCATGACT
>JABEVH010000141.1 GCA_013043915.1 Pseudomonadales bacterium | reverse complement strand
TAACACTGCTTCAGGCTGCGGTCTATCACCAGCCACCCGGCGAACATCAGTTTCATCATGCCGTTGACTACCCTCAACACCTATCAACAAACATCGCCCAGGTTGTTTCAACACCTGTGCCGTGGATGGCGTACGGAGATGACTATCCAAAACAACTCGCCAGGGCTGTCGCCCCGGGAAAGAATCAGCTGGCCATAGTTCCTCGCGCAAATTCAGGGCAGGGTTATCACACAACACCGTTCCCACCCCGGTCAACACCACATCTGAACGAGCACGCCAGCGTTGCACATCGCGGCGTGCAGCCTCACCAGTAATCCAGTGTGAACTCCCATCGGCCATGGCCGTCCGGCCATCCAGGCTGGACGCCAATTTAACACGAACCCAGGGCAGCCCTCCCCGCATACGCCGTAAAAATCCGGGGTTCAGGGCTTCAGCTTCAGCTTCCATAAGCCCGCAAAGCACTTCAATCCCTGCAGCACGCAAGCGTGCCAGCCCTTGTCCCGCCACCTTGGGGTTGGGATCCTGCATAGCAGCCACGACACGCTGAACTCCCGCCGCTATCAAGGCATCAGCGCATGGAGGGGTTCTTCCCGTGTGGGAACAGGGTTCAAGAGTGACATAGGCGACCGCACCCTGAGCTTTACTTCCCGCCTCCCGTAAGGCCATGACCTCTGCATGAGCCTCACCGGCACGTTCATGCCAACCTTGACCCACTAGCTCACCCGCCTGAACCAACACACAGCCTACTCGTGGATTGGGGTGCGTGGTATATAATCCACGCTGTGCCAAAACTATCGCATGAGCCATCCAGCGTCGATCTTCAAGCATCGCGGAGTTTCCCTGTCACGCCATCCAGGGTATCCAGCGCTGAGCGAAACTCGGCAATATCCTGAAAATTTCGGTACACCGAGGCAAAGCGTACGTACGCGACTTGATCGAGATCACGTAACTCCGACATCACCATTTCTCCGATCAAACGCGACTTAACTTCACGCTCGCCGGTGGCACGCAACTTAGATAGCACCCTGAGCACAGCTGCATCAATCTGCTCCAGACTAACTGGGCGTTTTTGTAAGGCATGCATCAAGCCCTTACGCATTTTTTGTTCATCAAAAGGTTGACGCGAACCATCAGCCTTGATAACGCGAGGAATAACCAGCTCAGCCGTTTCAAAAGTTGTGAAACGCTCACCGCAACTGGCGCACTCGCGCCGGCGACGAATCTGATTCCCTTCTGCAGCCAGCCGGGAATCAATCACCTTGGTATCTTCTTCTGCACAAAACGGACAATGCATAATTGCCTCTCACGCCCCCGTGCTTGAACTCAATCAGGCACCATACACGGGGAATCGTGCACATAAGGCACGCACTTTAACGGCTACGCTTTCCTGCACAGCAACATCATCCAGGCGGTCAAGGATGTCACACATCCATCCGGACAGCTCACTCACTTCCTTAACGCCCATACCACGAGTCGTCACTGCCGGTGTTCCCACCCGAATGCCCGAGGTCACAAAGGGTGACAAGGGGTCATTGGGGACGGCATTTTTATTCACGGTAATCCCGGCAAGGCCTAGGGCAGCATCAGCAGCTTTACCTGTTAAGCCCTGACGAATCAGGGAAACCAAGAACAGATGATTATCAGTGCCGCCTGATACAACATCGTACCCGCGCCGCATAAATACTGCCGCCATGGCGCGAGCATTATCGACTACCTGTCGCTGATAATGCGTAAAATCCTCAGCCATAGCCTCTTTGAAACAGATGGCTTTAGCTGCAATGACATGCTCGAGCGGTCCCCCCTGAATGCCGGGAAAAACAGCAGAGCTAAGTTTCTTCTCGATATCAGGATTGGCTTTAGCCAGAATCAACCCCGAACGTGGGCCGCGCAGGGTTTTATGCGTGGTTGTCGTCGTAACATCTGCAATCTGCACCGGGCTAGGATAAACCCCAGCAGCCACCAGGCCCGCAACATGGGCCATATCAACCATCAAATAAGCACCAACGCTGTCAGCTATATCACGAAAACGTTGCCAGTCCATGATACGTGAATAGGCAGAGAATCCGGCAATAATCATGCGAGGCTTGTGCTCTAAAGCTAAACGCTGCACCTCGTCATAATCCACTTCGCCCGTCTCAGGATTTAAACCATATTGCACAGCATGATAAATTCGACCAGAGAAATTCACCGAGGCTCCATGGGTCAAGTGCCCGCCATGTGCCAGACTCATACCCAAAACCGTATCACCCGCCTGCAATAATGCCAGAAAAACCGCGCCATTAGCTTGCGAGCCTGCATGGGGCTGCACATTGGCATAGTCAGCGCCAAACAACTGTTTAGCGCGATCAATGGCTAACTGTTCAATGATGTCCACATACTCACAACCGCCGTAATAACGCTTACCCGGATATCCTTCAGCATATTTGTTGGTCAATGAGGACCCTTGCGCCTCCATGACCGCAGGAGAACAGTAGTTTTCTGAGGCAATAAGTTCAATATGATCTTCCTGCCGACGCGACTCCTGGGCCATAGCTTCAGCCAACTCCGGGTCAAAGCGTGCAATCGTCAAGCTCGAACTGAACATAACTACCTCGAAATTAATGATGATTAGGACGCGACATTCTACCGCAAAAGCTACCTGCTGGGCAGATCACCCCAATTCAAGCGTGACACCCAATGCCAGTAGATAGCCTGCTTCCTGCTGTAAATCCATGAGTGTTAAAGGATTGCGCTCCAGCCAGCCACGAGGGAAACCCAAAGCCAGCACATTATTTGTCCAGGAAAGCTGGCCGCGCGGCAAAGGAGCACGATGGCGGGAATGGTGCAATAACACCGCCAAGCGCAAAACCACACAGGTATATACCAGCCCAGCCC
>JABEVH010000140.1 GCA_013043915.1 Pseudomonadales bacterium | reverse complement strand
CCCGTAGCACATCCAGCCACCCATACACGGAAGTTGTATCCCTCAGATTTGTCTTTGCATAGACGAGGCAGGATGTCATTTTTCAACAGGATAAATGCGTCTGGGTCACGAAAAAAACTCGTGACATTGATTAACAGTTCTTTGAATAGAACTTGCACCTCAGTGGGACTTTCTTTGAGAAAGTTGGCATAGACTTCCATGTCTTCAATGCTGTTTTGCAGCATGCGACGTTCAATTCGACGAATGATGGTATTTTTTTTATATAAGCTAAAGTCATGGCCCGTAGCTGTGCGTAACTGCTTCAGGATGCTGTTAATGCCGCGAACCGTCGATGGTGTTTGGAGTTCATGCCTGAGGGGAGGCCTGTGTGGTTTCGAAATAAGGATGTTAGGCATCTGTTCAACAGGAAGAACGTGCATAGCATTGCCTGCATGAATAGCACTGGTTGGCATGCCGTCAAATTTTGCAGAAGCAGGATCCTGTACGACAGAAATACCACCTGCTTTCATGATGGCAGCTAACCCCAGGGTGCCGTCGGTACCTGTTCCGGAAAGGATGATGCCGATGGCATGGGTGCCCTGGTCCTCGGACAGGGAACATAGAAAGTTATCGATCGGCATTCGCGTTGCGTGGGGGCCTTCAGAAACGCTGAGTTGCAGCTTTCCCTGGGAAATAAGCATGTCCCGGTTCGGTGGGATGACGTATACGTTATTGGGGGCAACCTGCATCTGATCCTGTGCCTCAATCACGGGCATGGTGGTTACCGTCTGCATAATTTCTGCAAGAAGGCTGTCATGGTCAGGAGCAAGGTGAGAAACCAACACAAACGCCATGCCACTATCGCGTGGCATATGTCGAAAGAACGCTTTAAACGCCTCCAGGCCTCCCGCGGAACCGCCCATGCCTACGATAGGAGTCACAGCTTGTTGGTGTTTAGATGGTGATTTTAATAGCTTAGGGGAAGATCCTTCCTTTTCTTTACTGGTCATAGAGAGCTTCCTTGCGAGTGTGACGGTGTTGTAGAGCAAACGACGCTGTGAGCGCAAGTTTTCTATCATAGGTATGATTAATAGACATGCACGGTATGGTGCTGACTGCCTGATCTGCGCCGGATCCAAGTATTGATGAGAAGGGCAGTTGGCTAATCCTGCGGTTGGCGATGGTAGGGATTGGGTAGGGTTTCATTCTTGCGAAATCGTGTGTAAAGCCAGTGATAATGGGTGGGATCCCGCTGAATGACAGCTTGTATGGTCTGATTCATGGCGGTCACGGAGGTCAGCAGGTCGTCGCTGAAAATGTCAGGGTGGGGTGGCTCAACAAACATGTCAAAGCCATCGCCACCAGCGCGGCGAATACAGGAGAGGACAATGACGGCGCAGCCGGTGCGCTGAATCAGACGCGACACCATAACGCTGGTCCAAGTAGAAATGCCGAAGAATGGGGCGTAAATGCCGCTATTCTCCTGCGGCACATGATCTGGCAGCACAGCTGAAAAGGCGCCTCTGCGTAGTGCCTTGAACAGAGCTCTGACCCCATGATCATTGGCAGGAACCAGGTGTGCCTGCAGACGGCTGCGCGCCTCAAGGGCGAAAGCGTTAATGCCAGGATTGCTGGCCGGTTTGTACATGATGGTAGTTTGCGTGTATTGGTTGACCCAAGCGTTCATGAATTCCCAACTACCAAAATGCGGGATGATCGCGATGGTGCCTTGCTCAGCATGAATGCTGTCAAAAAATAATTTTTGGCCATGCACGGAGCGGATTTTACCAATACTGTATTCAGGATACATGCCCCAAGTCTTGGCAAATTCGAGTATTGAGGGCGCAGTAGCCATGAGATTGGTGCGAGTGGTTTTTATAATCCACTCTTCACTTTTTTCAGGGAAGCATAATTCAAGATTTCTTTTGACAATAAAAAAGGGCTTAGTACTAGGTAGTTGCGCAGCAATCCAGCCTATGGCAACGCCTAGTTTCTGCAAAACCACCAGAGGGAGAAAACCCAGCAGCTGCAGGAACAGAAGAAGCAGCTGGTCTCTGGCACTGAGTTTATGAGTCAACTTGGTAGACTGATTCATGATGAGAGTGACCTATGCATGGGCGCAGTAACGACGTGCATGTGACAAGCACATCCGACAACTCCTGCTGGTGTTGTTATATGGTTTATATTCAGGGATCACAGTTTTGTATTCTGTACGATGGCGCACATATATCGCTAAACATCCGCATGGATAAATCCAGGTGCTTCTCGCGCAATTGGGTGAGGCTTGGACGGATTACTTAGGGGGGGGATTTTGTAAGTATGCGGATATTTACTTCGTTGAAGTAACTCGTTTTGTTCTCACGAAGATCGTGTTTTTTTTGCGTGTGCTGTCGCACAGACATGTGCCCGGTTAGGGCTCACATTGATAAACCTTGCAGGCTTGTCCGCAATGCTTGCTCACCTCAATCACTACACCTTGTCGTCGAGTTGCCTTTGGGTAGATCCGGTTGCGGGACTGAAGGGCACGTGCCTCTCTGGGTGAGGCATCCTTGTAACATCAGCGGGCGTCATGAATAGGGTAGCAGTGGTAGGGAGAAATGAAAATTGAGCAGGAATCGGCTCCTTGATGAATGCCATGTTTTCGATCAGTTGTGAGCGGGAGAAATGGTGTACCGCTCAAGTCAGATGAGAAGACAGGTTAATGATTTTCTATCCATTAACCTTTTTTCATATGCAATAAAGTTGCGTTCCATGTGGTATTTCTGGGGATGGGCCAATGAGAACGTCCAATTTTTTTAAAAAAATGTATAGATTCGCTGTAGATGGCATGGGCGGTCGTCGCAGTCAGGAATTTGATCAGATCGGTAGTGATGACCAGCCGCCATTGCGTGCTGAGTTGCTTAGTGCAGGTCAGATGCAGTTGCATGGCAAGCGCTTGGCCTGTGCTCATGTATTGGGACAGTGTGGTGTGCATGACCTCCTGCTGCGGCGGTTGGATGACAATGAACGCGTGCTGATGGGCACCTGTTCTCTGCTCACCCAGGCAGTCAGAGCCAACCTTCCCATTGCACCGGCAGGAGAATGGTTGCTCGATAACCTGTATCT
>JABEVH010000002.1 GCA_013043915.1 Pseudomonadales bacterium | reverse complement strand
GTTAGCGCGTTTTCGTATCCCCGTGGATGCCATCTATCCCGCACGAGCCTGAACGATAGGAGATCAGCATGACGCTTAAAACGCTGCACTTTCCCGATCTGGGAACAGATGATGCGTCGGTTATTGAGGTCAGGGTTCTGCCTGGGCAGGATCTGCAGTTGGAACAGACGGTGATGGTGCTGGAGTCGGCCAAGGCTACCATGGAGGTTCCAGCGCCGATGGCAGGCAGGGTGGTCGAGGTGTTGGCTGTCTTGGGGCAGTCAGTGCGGACGGGTGATGCTATGGTCGTTGTGGAAGCAGGGGCGGTTGCAAGCTCAGGGCTTGATCTCGAAGCGGCCCTTGAGCAGGCCACACAAAAACTAGCTACCCTGGAAGCCAAAATCGACATTAAGCCTGAAAACATACTTAAAGCTCCTGATTTAGGTACGGAAGCTGCTCATGTGTTGGAGTTGATGGTTCAGCCAGGACAAGTCGTTGCCAGGGAACAATCGGTCATGGTGTTGGAGTCAGCCAAGGCTACGATGGAAGTACCGAGTACGCTGATGGGTACAGTCGTGCGCTGGTTGGTTCAGGTCGGTGATGCTGTGGTATCAGGTCAGGATTTACTGGTCCTGCAAACGAGGGCTGAAGAGCGCGGAGATTCATCACCGCAGCCAGAAAAAGCTGTCCCCACGGCGGGAACTCCTCTTACTGTGGTAAGACAAGAGCCTGCCCTCAGTGTTGAAGCAACCACCCGTGTGCATGCAGGTCCAGCCGTCAGGCGGATGGCGCGTGAACTCGGCGTGGATCTGGCTCGCGTCGAGGGGCATGGACCACATGAGCGTATTTTAAAGGAAGATATTCAGGCTTTTGTCCGGCAGCAGTTGAGTCAGACCAAGGTAGCTTCCCAGGTAACTGTTCCTTTAGCACGATCGGTAGCTGATCAGGAAACAGCGCTGCGCCGCTATGGCGAAGTCGAAAACCAGCCGTTTTCACGTATCCAGCGCTATAGTGCTCAGCATCTGGCGCATGCAGCTGCTGAGGTGGTGCCGGTTACCCAGTTTGATTTAGCGGATATCACTGACCTGGAAGCCTTTCGATTGCAGGAGAAGGTGGCGTTAAAAGCTCAGGGTGTTAACCTTACCCTATTGGCTTTTCTTGTACGTGCCTGTGCCCATGTTTTGCAACGATTTCCTCGCTTTAATAGCGAGTTGCGGGCTGATGGGGAAGGTATATTTCTCAAGCACTGGATACATATCGGCGTGGCTGTAGATACAGAAGGAGGGCTGGTTGTTCCTGTGCTGCATGATTGTGATCGCCATGGAATTACAGACATTGCCCGGCGCTTGGGTGAAGCATCGGTGTTGGCGCGCGATCAGCGCTTGCGACCTGAGGATATGGCGGGAGGATGTTTTACCATTTCATCGTTAGGGGGGATAGGAGGAACAGCGTTTACTCCGGTGGTTAATTGGCCACAGGTCGCTATTTTGGGGGTTTCTCGAGCATCCTTGCAGCCGGTATGGGATGGCGAGGCCTTTCGTCCTCGCCTGATGTTGCCCCTATCCCTGACCTACGATCATAGAGTCATCGATGGCGCCTTGGCAGCTCGGTTTACCACAGCCTTAGCGGAAGTGCTCGGCGATGTGCGACGCTTGCTGCTTTAGCCGTTGCTACGGTCCCATTGTATTTCCTGGCCCCCTTCTTGGCTGACCAACTGTCGTGAGGCCACAAACAGCCAGTCAGACAAGCGATTGATATAACGCATGAGCCGAGGCGGCAGGGAGTGTTCCCGGTTCAGACTCACCATGCGTCGTTCGGTACGCCGTGCAATAGATCGAGCCAAATGACAGGCAGCTGCAGCACGGTTGCCACCAGGCAGAATAAATTCCCGCAAAGGAGCTAATGTCTCGTTCATGCGATCCATGCCTTGTTCAAGTTCCAGCGTGACCGTTTCAGCAAGCAGTAGCATGCCTGGCATGGCCAAGTCGCCGCCAAGGTTGAGCAGTTGCTGCTGAATGTCCCGCAAGACGGGACTCAGTTCATGGGAGGTTGCAAGTTCGCAACGTACCATGCCCACAGCAGAACTGAGTTCATCGATACAGCCTAGCACCTCCATGCGCATATCATCCTTGGGAACACGGCTACCGTCGGCCAGCCCCGTGGTGCCGTCATCACCGGTGCGGGTGTAAATTTTGCTCAAACGGTAGCCCATGCTGAACTCCTTAGTAGGTGATATCGACGCCGGCCGTGTACAGGCGGGGTTGGGCGCGATAGAGGGAGGTGCTGCTGTTGGCTGCCTGGCCATAGGTGTGATTGGCCACGTTCTGGATGCCGCTTTGCAGTGTTAGCCATTTTAGCGCCTGCCATTGTGCGGTGAGATTAACAATGCCATAGCCGGCGAGATGAATGCCGCTATAGTCTTGGCTTTGACCTGCTGTTAGCCAGCTGGCCTGCAAGTGCCATGCTTCATGGCTATAATCGACGTTAGTTGTCCAGGTCTGACGTGGGCGGCGCAGCAGGTCCTGCAGGGTACTCAAATCGGTGGCTCGCGTCAGGTCCAGCTCAGAATGAATCCCCCAAGGTCCTTGATGATAGCCTAGCGTTGTTTCAAAGCCACGTAACAGGGCTTGATTTACATTTTCATTTTCACCGCTGTAGGTGGCGGGGTTAGTGACGACGTATTGAATCAGGTTGCTGACCTGATTGCGGTAAAGAGCCAGGTTGAGTTCCCAGGCATCCCATTGGTTTTTGCTACCCACTTCGTAGTTGCTGGCTGTTTCTGGATGCAGCAAGGGGTTGCCGCCGTAACCATAAAGCTGATCACCCGTGGGCGCGCTGAAAGCCGTGTTGTGGGTGGTATAGACCGAACTGTTGGCTGACAGGGCGTATCCCAAGGTCAACTCGCCCGTTAGATGGTGTCCCCAGGTGTCGCTGGACTCATAGCGTCCTGCTACCTGGGAACTGAAATTACCGATCTGCCAGCGGTCCTGCAGGTAGTTGGCCCAGGTATTAAACGTGTTGTTATACAGGGTGCCATATTCACTGGCATTATTATGCTGGTCGGTATAGGTGCTACCCACGGTCAGGTTATTGCCTGAATGTAAAATGATGTCATTTTGCCAGTCGACACGATTTTGACCGGTGTAGGCGAAATCAGAGCTTTGCCGTTGGGCTATGTTGTCGATAATACGTGAGGTATTAAGGGTCGATTTCCATGCAGAAATCGGTTGCCATTGTACGTTGACGTCACCTTGGCTGTTGTAAAAGTTCTGCTCTACCGGATTGTTGTTATAGTCCAGGTATTGGTTAAGGCCGAGTTCTTGGTGATAAGCCGCATCGACTTGTGTCGTTTGATCATGCCAAGAAAGTGAGGTGCTGCCGTGATGCTGAAAATTGCCATTGGGTGTAGACGGGTTCAGCACCGAGGGGTAGAACTGAGGGTACCCTTGCGTATTGTCATTGCCGACATTGGCTGAGGCATGGAAGGCTCCGGCCTGTATATCCTGACGTAGATCGGTTTGTCTTGTCTGCTCAGTACCGGCAGTGAGCTGCAGCTCCGTGGATGTTTTGCCGGCGCGGTGAGTAATGATGTTGATGACACCACCCACTGCCTGTGAGCCGTAAAGACTGGAGCGTGGGCCGCGTACGACTTCAATATGGTCGATATCCATAGGGTTGAGCAAGTACTGCAGATTAACGCCGCCAGAGGTGCCTGTGTTGACGGGGACACCATCGATCAGAACCAGAGTCTGGTTGGAGTTGGCGCCGCGTATGAATACGGAAGTTTGCTGGCCAGGGCCGCCGCTGCGTACGACATCAAGACCGGCAAAATTGGCCAGAAGCTGACCGATATCCATGCTGGGGTTGGCCATGATTTGTTCATGGGTGACCACGGTGGTGGCTGCAAGCGCAGATTCTGCGGGTTGTTCCACGCGGTTAGGTGTGATAACTATTTCATCATCCGCATAAACGAATGATGGTAGCGTTAAGGCTGCCATTAAATAACTGTATTTTTTCACAATAAAAACCTCAAACATGAATGATGACATGGCTTGAGGGAGGGGCGTGGAGTGTTCTTGAGGCAAGAGTCAAGATCAACGACACGGGTGTAGCCCTCCGCAACACCTTGAATGTTCACAGAGGGCCGGTATCCGGGCTGACAGATGCTTTCCAGGAAAGCGGCTAGACCCTTCCCAGGCCCAAGGACCCAGTGGTGATGTCAAGCCTTCATCTGTTGACCGTTGCGGGGGCAGCGCTCCTGACCTGTTTGGCCTGAGACTTCCCGTTTAACCGATAAAATCGGCACCCGCTGCGCGAACGCGGCGACTTTACCAGATATGCTGGATTTAACAAGCCAGAATTAAGGTCCCCCGTGGTTTATCTGTCAGGGGTTATGGCTTGGTTGATGATCTGGCCATCGATCAATAAGGCTTGCAAATGATCCGGATGAGAGGTGTTAGCGTACTTTTCTGCTGGTAGGGTAATCCAGGCTTTAGCGCCTACGGGAGCTTGCAAACTCATGATGCCAGGAGCGAACTTGTTGTAAGGATAGTCGTTGATAAAAGCTGTTTTGGGCAAGCGTTGCAGATCCTGGCCTTGCCATAGAGCCAAGGGATTATTGTGGCTGTCGAGTAAGGTGATGCGCATGATATGAGCCGGTACATCAGCGGTGCCGCCATCGAGATAGGCATGAAAGACCCAAGAGCCATCAGGGTTTGGGTGGATATGGGTGAAACTGACGTGGTGTTTGGCGGGGCTAACCGGGCCGCCATGAAAGGGGCCCCATACGGAGCCACGGTAGTAGCTGTAGGTAGAGACTACAAAGATCATGGTAATGATGAGGATGCCTCGTGCCATGGGAGCCATCCAGCGCTCAGGAAGCGGAGCACTGGCTGCCCAATGCCAGAGGTTGGCAGCTTGATGGGGACGCTGACGTAGTGCATCGACGGACCATGCTCCGGCCCCAGCTAGGAACAGGGTGGCGCCCATGCCGAAATTGGCAGCAGCCATAGTCCACTCATCAATGCAGGTGGCACCTTGCCATCCAAAAAGTAGCATCAGGAAAAAACTTATGCCCATGCTGATCAAGGCACTGGCCCGTGTCATAAAACCGATAACCAGAAATAACCCGGCCACCAGTTCGACAGCGCTGAACAAGATCACGGCTGCGTACAGCAGGGTAAAATGGGTTAGCAGGTAGCTGATGACATGATCCATGCCGAGCAGGGCGCCGGGCATCGCTGTTTGAAATTTGTAGGCCATCCAGTGATGTGCGGTAGGGTCGAGTTTGCTGGGGGCGTAGATAAAGCGTCGGCTACCACCGCCCCAGTAAATCCACCCCTGAACAAAACGTATGCTGGGCAAGGACCAGGCCAGATATTGCCATCCTTTGTTGTCAGCTTGAAGTGCTGTTGTCATGGCCGATGAGACCTCAAGGTTGCACAGGTTCAAAGCCGTAGCGTTGCAGAATATGCTGCGCTTCGGGAGAGACCAGGAATTTTAGCCATCGTTGTGCCGCCTGCGGATGAGGTGCATCGCGCAATTGGCCGGCGGCATATGTAGCCGTTATGTTGTTTTGGGCAGGGATTTTTATCATGTTGAGCGGGTGCTGTACCATGGTCTGAAAGATGGCCTCTGATAACCAGGTGACACCGGCATCACCTTGATGCTGCATAAGCCATAACGGGGTCTGCCGATGATGTATGCGTGTCAGGCGTGTGGTGCCGTCATTAACTTTAGTGACGTAAACCTGATGTAATAGTGCTTCACCTCCGACAGACCGCAAGGCTTGCTGGATTTGACGCCCTATACCTTCAAAGGCGGGATTAGGTAGCACGACGCGAACCTTAGGT
The DNA here is from genome assembly GCA_013043915.1 of Pseudomonadales bacterium. Taxonomy (GTDB): domain Bacteria; phylum Pseudomonadota; class Gammaproteobacteria; order Pseudomonadales; family Moraxellaceae; genus JABEVH01. The sequence goes on along the minus strand of JABEVH010000002.1, from coordinate 3,358 downwards.
TTACCCAGGTCTGTCAGGTCATGAATATGGGCAGGGTTGTCGGCAGGGATCATGATGGCCAGGGTATTGCGGGCATAAAGTGTTGTGTTATTAAGCAAGCCTTGTTGCTCAAGAGCAGAAACTCGTTTAAGCCCAGCGGCATAGATATCCGCATGTACTGTCCATGTCATGTTGCCGACAGTTACGGTGCCTCCTTGCTGGATTTGTTGTGCCAGCAAGCCCGGAGGCAAAGTCTCATAGTAAAGGTGTTGACGATATTCCGGGTAGATATCGACAAATGCTTGTACCAGCGGCGCCATGGCAAAAAAATAGTTACCACCGACCAAGATCGAAAGCTGACTATCTTGCGGATTGCCATGGAAGTCAGGCAGATTATCGACTTCAGGGACAGTAAACTCCAGGCCTCGTTGGGTCACGGGGTTGTTGTTGCCTGCACTCCAGGGTGGATAAATGCCATTGGAGGCTTGTACGGTCGTGCTCAAGATGACAAGCACGGGCAAGAGTAGCCGGACTAAACAGGGGGGGATCATCGATAGGGTTCCTACTTGGCGTACATGAAGCCAGCGAGCTGTAGCTCAGGAAGCGTACCTACGATTCCCGGTGTCAGTACAGCATCAGGGATCAGGTGGTTAGTCAGTTCTGCCGCGAGCTGAGGTAGGGAGAGTTGATTCGGGTTATTGCCCTGGGCATGCAGCTTGCTGGATAGTTCAAATATGGCATTGTGGCAGGCGAGAAAGACGACTCCCCGTGCTTGCAGGGTAGGGATGCTGTTGTCCTGTGCTGAAAAAACGCCTGCTGTGTTTTGCAGGTCATGCGGATCGGCCGACAGGGCTGTAGGTATATTCATCAAAGTATTATTTTTAAAGTCTGGGCCTGCCAGCTGATTGAGATGGTATTTATCCCAGATATAAGGGTCATAAAGGGCAAGGTGGGCGGTTCCATGAGTGCCTGCCAAGACAAGAAAGTCAGTATGACCAAAACCAAAGACTTGGGTATTAAGCGAGTTTCTCATCAAGTTTAGCCAGGGGCCATGCAGATCGGTAGCGTCCCAAACCTGTTTGTAAGGGGCGGCATAGTTCATAAGCAGCTTCAAGGCGTCCTGATCCCATTGCGATGGGTGATTAAGCACCATGTCCACTGAGGTAAACAGGCGACGACGCGGGGTCGCTTTCAGGGCAGTGATCAGTTTTTTGAGTAGCCCTTGGTCGGTGATCAGGTCAGCAGGTGTTGCAGGTGACGTGGAGGCTAAAGCGCTGGTGCTGGTCGTGGCTCCGGCGATAGCTGCACTGGTCATCAATCCCAGAAGGTCTCTTCGGCTCATTTCCATGGTGATCAGCTACTCAGTAACAGAATGGGTTGGTCCCAAGTGTAGTCGAGTGATAGGCCTCTTGACATTAAAATCAGGTGATTAGCACCCATCCCAGAGTGATGGCGGCAGGTATAAACTGAATGAACAGTATTTTAAGATTAGCCGTGGCTGCTCCATAGATGCCCGCAATGGCGATGCAACTCAGAAAAAATATTTCATCAGGTCGTCCGGCGGGGCCTTGAACTACTCCCCAGAGTAGGCCCGCAGCCAAAAAACCGTTATATAATCCTTGGTTGGCAGCCAGTACACGACTTGCCTGAGCAGATTCCAGGGTTTGTCCAAAAGCACGTAGCCCGTAGGGAGTAGTCCAGAGAAACATCTCCAGCACTAAAATGTAGATGTGCAGTAAAGCCATCACGATGACCAGAATTTCGCTAATAATTTTCATGGATTCAGGAGGCTCGCAGCACAGTTTGCAAGTGTTGTTTAAGATAACGTAATTGCGACTTAAGGTTAGGGCGTTCCATGATCAGTCCCAGGGGAAGAACTGGTAGTAGGCGGGTGTAGGAGGCGGCAACTTGTTCCGGGGCTACCCAAGCCAGAAAATACTGATGGTTTCCTTGCAAAAGTTCAGGCAGAGGGGTTGTCGGTAATCGCATTAGCCATACGTAGCTCTTTTGCTCTTGTGTCAGTTGTTTTAACAGTCGACTTGTATCGATCCAGGTGACTTCATGGGGGCGAAGGTAGGCTGTATGGCTACTAGCAGGGTAACGCTCAAAGTTTTGTTGACAGTTGACCTGAGCCGGCAGGTGATGAACATGATGCACCAGGTCTTTTAAGTAGCGTTTCTCATCGACCCACAAACTATGCCAATGACGAATGCGCGTGGTGTCGTCATCAGCTTGTCCGCGATGGTTTTGCAAAGCCAGGCTAAATTCAAGATTAAATGAGGCAAGCCCCTGCGTCCCTGAATGCAAAACCAGATGCATTTCATCAGGCAGCAGGCAATAAGCGAGCAACGAACACCCGCTGGCACGCAAACTGGCTTGCAGACACCTTTGTACATGATGTACCCAGGACAGACTCAACACCACACTACGTTGCAATCGAGCTTGCACATAGTAGGTACTGTTCGCGAGTTGAAGTTCGGTTTTTTTTAGCATCCACCCAGCTTAGACGAGATTTTCCCCTTCGCAAGTCTCAGGTGGGTTGCCAGTGATCACAAGTGATCAATCCGGTTTCCAAGGCAATTCGCACACGCGAATCAGCTAATTGCATCAAGGTTTCTGCAGTAGGTAACGACAGTTCAGAGTCACTGGCCACAATATTTAAAGTGGTTTTGATGGAAATATACCCGCCGGTGGTTTTGTAGGCTTTAAGATTGATGCTGTCATGAATGCGGCGATAACTCTGTGCATTACAGTATTCAATATCAGGCTGATGAGTTATCACTGCGATTTGATGTGGTGCTACTCGGGCTACTTCATCCAGAGGTCGCACCAGTTGGCGCAGGCGACGGGAAGTGGCCACGATCAGTTGACTGATTACGGACGCATTGTGCTGTTTGCGTAGGGCATCCAGATTGGTTAGCGTGATGAGCAGGTAACAGCAAGCACCACCGCGCGAAGCGCAATGTTTGATGGTGTCGCCCAGTCTGCGTACAGCTTGGGCACGGTTGCCTAGCCCGGTGAGAGGGTCCAGCGAACTCATTTTCTTGAGTTTGCCATTAGCTTCAATAAGTGACTGATTGTCTCGCAGCAGACGATTGTACATGCTGCTGGTTCGTTCAGCTGCCCAAAGTCGAGGCAGGAGCTGTTCATTCATCAATGATTTGTTGAGGAAGTCATCGACGCCTTGTTCAAAAGCATACAACAAGGCATCTCCACCTTCTTTGGCAGTAAGTAAGATGACATAAGTAAAGTGGTTGGATGCTTCATCGAATTGACGGATCGATTGAGTTAGAGCAAGACCATCCATCTCAGGCATGAGCCAGTCAGCAATTAAAATGCTGGCAGCTCGTTACTCATGCTTGATAAATCAATCGAATGC
>JABEVH010000139.1 GCA_013043915.1 Pseudomonadales bacterium | reverse complement strand
GACGTCATGATGCAGCAGCCTCTGCTAGGCAAAGGCTTTCATGCTCGGGGGCGTCGGCTCGCCTTCATGCGGGTTAGTTATTAAAACCAACGTCGTTCGCTTGCCCCCCTCCTGTCTTTCCTAATGCATGGAAAGATCAGGAAGGAGAATGTTCGTTGTTAAACATCGAAAGAGGGCGCTCACATGTGTTCAACTGCATGCTTATAACCCCGTCAATATTGGGGTCTATCGCAGAACCTTTAAGGATGGAAACGGCAGGGATTTACGTACTCACCCAATTGCGCGAGAAGCCCCTGGATTTATCCATGGGGATGTTTATTCAGAACTCTCTTACTGGAACTTGACGAGGTTACAGAAGTTCTGCATATTGATTCTGTGATCTGGAGTTTGGCGCTATGTATCGTCGGGACTTGCCTAAGCTATTACGTTATTGGATTGTCCTGGTGATGATCTCGGGCGTAGTTTGCCGTGGCATGTGCTTGCCCATGCTTGGATCGCTAACTTCTGCAGTCCATGAAGCCAGCCCCTGTGGCATGGTGATGCCTATGGATAAGCATGAACAGATCAGCATCATGAATATCCATAAGCACTGGACACAAGCTATCGATGAAACCCATCTTGTTCACGGGGAAAATACGTTAATTTTTCTACTATTTTGGCTGTTGAGTCTGGTTCTCCCTAGGACTGCCTTACCCAGACTGGAACCCTGCCCGCTGCGTTTTCCTCCCCCGCGCCTACGTTACATGCGTTTTCAAGAATAGCCCTCCTAGGTTGCTTCGTCGCTAGGCTAGTTGTTTGGCTCAGCCAGTTTTCAGCATGTGTTAGTTGCTGGATGTCGGAGTTCTTATGGGGGGTGGAATAATGAAAGCCCGTTACATTTTGGTGGGTTTTGTGTTGGTGGTCACGGGTTGGCCAGCCTGGGCTGATCTTTCTTTGGACCAGGCCATTAGAACTGCCCTGGGTTATTCTGCAGAAATTAAAGCCCGGGAAGCTAACTACCGCAGCGATCAGGCCGCTGAACAGGCTGCAGGTACCTTGCCTGATCCGCGTTTGTACTCAGGTGTATCTAACATACCGGTAAGCAGCATGGGGGGTGTTAATGCCCTCAGCACAGGACAAGACCCCATGAGTATGCGTGTCGTGGGCATTTCCCAAGACCTGCCTAATCCAGCTAAACGCCATGCTGAGCATGCTCAGGTTGAGGCTACCGTAGATCAGGATGCTGTCAATGTAGCTAAGGCCCGTGTTGACCTGCGTGTACAAACAGCCCAAGCCTGGATTCAACGTTATTACACGGAACAACGATTTAGTATTTTAAAGGAACAACAGGATGATGATAGGCTATTGATTACCTTGGTGGATCACCAAGTTGCAGCAGGGCGCCGACCAGCCACTGATGCTATTGATGCTCGACTTGACGGCTCTGAAATTAATAATCAGCTGGACCAAACCCAAGGCGATCTACGTAGCCGCATAGCACAACTGGTGCGCCTGGTAGGTGATCGTGGGCGTGAACCCTTACTGGGCAAAATTCCTCTATGGCCTGTACAGCGTGATAATTTATATCAACAGCTTTCGCATCATCCTGATTTAATGCTGGCTCAGGCCACCTTAAAATCTGCAGAGGCCGGTGTCGCTTCAGCAGAAGCTGATCGCCATCCTGACTGGGGCATGGACTTGGCTTATCAACACCGAGGTCCCTCCTACGCTGACATGGTCTCTCTGACAGTTTCTATGTCTTTGCCAGTTTTTCAGGGCTCTCGCCAGGGACCACGTGTTATGGCGCAACAGGAGCGCCTCACCGATGCACGTGATACCTTGCTGGATATGCAACGTGAACATGCTGCCACCCTTGATAGCGATATCAGTACCTGGCAAGGCCTTAATGATCAAGTTCAGCGTTTACAACAAGAATCCCTCCCCTGGGTACAGAAAAAAATTGGTCTCATGGTAGCTAACTACCAAGCTGGTTCGGTCGAAATAGATAACCTGCTGGCTGCGCGAGCACAACGCAGAAGATTACTTTTACAAAGTATCAACCTCCGTGAACAGCGCGATACGCTAGCTGCTCGTCTTCATTTTCAATGTGACACCATGGAGGTACAGCCATGAAAACATGGACCGTCGGAGTCATCAGTTTATTATCCATGGTCATGGGCGCCCTCGCCATGTGGTCACTGGGACAATACACAGCCTCAAAGGCAATACTCGTCTCCCATGCCGGGTCAAGTATCACCGCCACGACACCCAAGGTTCTGTACTGGTACGACCCCATGAATCCACAACAGCACTTTAATCACCCGGGTAAATCGCCCTATATGGATATGGCATTGGTCGCTAAATATGCCGACAATTCAGAGAAATCCTCACAGGGTATAGCCATTTCCGGAGCTCAAGTTCAGGCCTTAGGCATGCGCATAGGAACGGTCAAGCAAGGCATACTTGCCAAGAATCTGGAAGCTACAGCCCTGGTCACCTATAACGATCGTGATGTCAGTATTTTACAGGCCAGAACAGCAGGGTTTATCGAGCATGCTACGCCTCATGCGGTAGGCGATCTCGTTCATACCGGTGATATCCTTGCCTGGTTACGGGTTCCTGCCTGGGCGGCCGCCCAGGCTGATGATCTAACCCTGCGTCACCGTGGACTTCCTGAGCTAGCCGCTGCCGCACATCAACGCTTGCAGCAATTGGGCATGAGTACGACAGAGATTAAGGCTTTAGAACACGATGGCCAAGTGCATGATGTCGTGCCCTTACGTGCCCTTCGTAGCGGTGTGCTGATGTCTGTGGAAATCCGTGAAGGAATGACGGTTGAACAAGGACAAACGATTGCACGAATTAATGGGTTGCAAACCATTTGGCTAGAAGCTGCCATACCCCAGTCTCAGGCATCTGCCGTGCATGTGGGGCAATATGCCAAAATCACGATTGATGGTGTGACACCAGAGAACAACTGCCAAGGTCAGGTCATGGAGATTTTACCTGCTGTCAATGACAACAGCCGTACCTTGACCGTTCGTATACAGGTTGATAATCCTGGGTATCGTCTACATCCAGGCATGTATGCCCATGTTCAGTTGTTACAACCGCAGGGAATCATACATATTCTGGTGCCCAGTGAAGCCGTGCTCATGACGGGGACGCGCTCCTTGGTTTTTCTGGCAGAACCAGATAACCGTTATCAGCCTGTGGAGGTACGTGTAGGTGCTGAATCTAGTGGCATGACTGAGATTCTTCAGGGCTTGCAACCTGGTGATCGCATCGTTCTTTCGGGTCAATTTCTGGTGGACTCAGAGGCCAGTCTTGAAAACCTTCCCGTGCGTCCACTTCCCGGAGGCTCGGCAGTTACCTCTCCAGCGAGCGGTATGCCTCCCATGGAGGGCATGTAATGCTGACCTGGCTGATTCAAGCCTCCATACGCAACCGCATTCTGGTGCTGATGTTGGCTGCTCTGCTGGCAGCTGCTGGCATTGAGGCTGTCCGCACCGTACCCGTCGATGCCCTGCCCGATCTGTCTGATACCCAAGTTATCGTTCGAGCCCAGTTTGCTGGGCAGCCTCCTGGCGTGGTGCAAGACCAGGTCAGTTATCCCTTGGCTACCGCGATGCTATCAGTACCCATGGCTAAAACGGTACGCTCCTACTCACTTTATGGAGATGCTTATCTCTATATTATTTTCGATGAGGGAACTAACCTTTACTGGGCTCGTTCACGTGTTCTGGAGTCATTAAGTCAGGTGCAGGGGCGGCTACCGCCCGGGGTCAACCTATCATTGGGTCCTGATGCGACCGGCGTAGGCTGGATCTATGAATATGCCTTGGTAGATCACACAGGGCAGCATGATATCAGTCAATTGCGTTCATTGCAGGACTGGTTTTTGCGTTACCAATTAAAAACTGTGCCTAACGTTGCTGAGGTTGCCAGCCTAGGCGGCATGGTCAAACAATATCAGGTTGTGGTGGATCCCGTAAAACTGGCCAGCCTACAGCTCACCACCCAAGAGGTGGTTGATGCTCTGAAGCGGGCTAACCAGGAAGTAGGTGGTTCTGTGATTGAAATGGCGCAGACAGACTTCATGGTACGTGCTCATGGCTATTTAAGCAGCCTGGATGATTTTCGGGATGTACCTCTGCGTACCGGCCCCAATGGCACGGTGGTGCGGATTGGTGATGTAGCCCGTGTCAGCATAGGTCCACAGATGCGTCTAGGTGTTGCTGAACTTGATGGGCGTGGTGAAGTCGCTGGCGGGGTTGTCCTTTTACGCTCTGGAAAAAATGCGATGACCACGCTGGAGGGAGTCAAAGCTCGTCTGGCTCAATTACAAAAAAGCCTGCCTCCCGGCGTGGAGATTGTGCCCACCTACGACCGTTCAGCGTTAATTCAACGCGCCGTAGATAATTTGCAACGTAAGCTCATCGAAGAATTTATCGTGGTCGCTTTGGTGACATTACTATTTTTGGGGCATCTGCGCTCCAGCCTGGTAGCCATCATATCCTTACCACTTGGGTTATTGATGGCCTTCATCGTCATGAATTATTTGGGTATTAATGCCAATATCATGTCACTGGGTGGTATCGCCATCGCTGTAGGCGCGATGATAGATGCTGCCGTGGTCATGATTGAAAATGCCCATAGGCATCTAGAACATTGGCAACAACATAACCCAGGCCAAATTCTTACGGGGGAACCTCGTTGGCAACTCATCGCCGAGGCGGCCAGTGAAGTAGGCCCTGCCCTCTTCTTCAGCCTGTTGATTATCACGTTTTCATTTATCCCTGTTTTTACCCTACAAGGGCAAGAGGGAAAACTGTTCGCACCCCTCGCCTACACCAAAACCCTGGTGATGGCTGCAGCTGCCTTATTGGCGGTCACAGTGGTACCTGTCTTGATGGGCTACTGGATACGTGGAGATATCGCTTCAGAATCTTCCAACCCCTTGAACCGATGGTTGATTCGTGCCTACCAACCCCTGTTGCAGGGTGTACTACGACACCCCATGCTGACTATTGCTGGTGCATTGCTCATTGCAGTGAGTTCCTGGTGGCCCTGGACCCATATCGGAGGAGAGTTTTTACCTCCGCTGGATGAAGGCACCCTGTTATACATGCCCTCAGCTTTACCCGGAATGTCGGCAGAACAGGCATCTCACCTCCTGCAAATCACGGATCGTATGATCAAAAGTATTCCCGAAGTTGATCACGTATTTGGCAAGGCTGGACG
>JABEVH010000138.1 GCA_013043915.1 Pseudomonadales bacterium | reverse complement strand
GTCTACCGTGCTGGTGGTGTTCCAGTCAGCTTCGGTAAATATGCCGCCGCTGGTCTTGCGCAGGTCGATATTGTCACCATAGACCGAGGCGACACTGCTGGTCAGTACCACACGGGTTACCGTGGAGCTGGCATTGACAGCTTCCAGCACGTTGCGCGTTCCCTCCACGGCTGGCCGCACCAGGGCCTCATTGGCGTCGGTAAAGCCTTCGATGATAAAGGGTGAAGCCGTATGCATGACTATGCCGCAACCCTGGGCGGCGGCATGGAAACTGCCTTTGTCGAGCAGGTCGGCCTTGAACAGTTTGAGCGTGCCCGGGGCCTTTTCAGCAATTTTCAGCAGATGTGCGACGCTCGTCGTCTTGGCCGGGTCGCGCACTGTGCCATGCACGGTATAGCCCTCTTCCAGCAGATATTTGATGATCCAGCCGGCAATAAATCCGGAGGCCCCAGTAACCAGAATGGGGAGCTGAGTGGGAGATATGCTGGCAGTTCCGGTCATGGTGAGTCCCTGTTTGAACTAGGTGCAAGAAAATGCATTAAAATCACCTGATACCCTCGTATTTCCCGAGGTTTTCAGGGGGTAAGCCGCCAGACATTATACAAAATGGACCAAATTGTTAAATGTTGGATCGCTAACGGTTAATCCAGTACATAGATTCCCTCTCCACATCCACCCTGCCAGGTGTTCCCTCGCGCCTAACAGACTTCTGTGTCAGGCTACTCCAATGCGGCGATGACTAATTTACTGACCGCTTCAGGCGTATCCACGTGGGCAAAATGCGAAGTATTTTCCATCCATATCATTTTTGCTGTTGGCACCAGATCGGCAAGGCGAGTACCGACACTTGGCGGCACCATCGGGTCCTGTCGAGCGTAGAGCAACGTCAGCGGCACGGGGAAGGCACGTCCTGATTCTTTCAGCGCCACCAGTTGGTCTATGAATGCCTGCAATTGTACCGGATTGAGGGTTTCATGGAGAAATTTAAAGAGCGCCATCGAACCTTCGCGTGAAGTGAGCGGGTCACCATATTCGTGTGCTTCCTCTAGTGACTTCAGTGACTCATCAAAGTAGTGAATATTTCGATATGCCCATTTTAGTGGGTTCATATTGATAATTCGGTGCAAAAATTCTGCAGACCCAGGCAATGACAGCGCAGCACGCAGTGCGTGAAGACGTAACATCGGAAATACCGGGGAGTGTATATTGACAAGATGGCTAAAGCAGCCTGGCGTATTCAGTGCCGCATGCATAGCGATCAAAGCTCCCATAGAGTTTCCAACACATGCACATCCAGCTATACCCATTGTCTGCTGAAATTCAACAAGCCATTGCGCAAAAGACGTCAGTAAGTACTCGGGCTTTTGCGGCATACTGCTGCGCCCAGCTCCAGGCAAATCGGGAATGTAAAGGGAAAAATGATCTTCCAGGAACGGAGCAAGGTAGCGGAATGAATAGCTTGTAGTCATTAACCCGTGCAAGAGTATTAGCGGCTTGCCTGTTCCGCGCACGTGGCAGTTGATACTCAAGGGGCCAAACACCGATGAGTCCATTGCAACAGCCTTAGCCGGGTGTTGCCAAAAGTCATGGGGTATGCGTGGCTTTGCCGGAATATCGACAAAAGGCAAGCGTTTGAAAGGCTTACTGTCTAGCATGATGGTCCAGTCTCCAGCGTATAGTAACCAGCTAATGTAGCGGCTATAGCTGCCACCATGAGTAACCCTACGAAAAAATCCACCCTGAGTCCAGCCTGCTTGGCCCCTACCGTGGCAAGTTGTCCCTTGTGCTGACGGGGAATAGATACTTTAGATCGATCCCATAGCACCCAGACAATCCGAAAATTTTCTTGGCTGTACTAGCCGCCTGTGTACCAAAGGGATGCTATATCCTGATAGAACTTCTCAATGTCATTTAAAGGGGCTTGGTCGGCATGGCCAGGTACGATATGCTCATGCCTCAAAGTCAGGTGAACCGATATGACAGATTGCATATTCTGTAAAATTGCCCAGCATGACATCAACGCCAATGTAGTTTATGAGAATGAGCGTGTCCTTGCATTTCGTGACCTGTTCCCACAGGCCCCTGTACACTTGCTCATTATTCCAAAACATCATTACGCCACCCTCAATGACGTCCCGGCAGAACAGGCCGCTTTGCTAGGTGAACTGGTAAGTACAGCACAGACCCTGGCCCGTGAGCAGGGACTGGCCGAGAACGGCTACCGTCTGGTGCTGAACTGCAATCAACACGGCGGGCAGAGCGTATATCACCTGCATCTGCACCTTTTAGGTGGTCGCCACATGATCTGGCCTCCAGGCTAGCAGGATAGTTATGAACGCCTCAGGCCGCCATTTTAGCTCTCTGGACCGCTTGGTTATGCAGGCGGACAGGGCTTTACGTACCTTGGTCCCCAAGAGCGTGCAGGGTGGACGTATACCTCCCGACCAAGGAATGAAGCCTCCTGCCTTAACTCCTGATGAGCAACGGCATGTGGCAGGACTCATGCGTATCAATCATACCGGCGAAGTATGCGCCCAAGCGCTCTACCAAGGTCAAGCCTTAACCGCTCGCCTGCCTGGCATACGGCAAACCATGGAACAAGCCGCCCATGAAGAAATTGATCATCTCGCCTGGTGTGAACAACGTTTACACTCCCTAGGCTACCGAACCAGTGTATTCAATCCCCTTTGGTATGGCATTTCCTTTACCCTGGGAGCCCTTGCTGGACTGGCTGGCGATGAATTTAGCTTAGGTTTTGTCGCTGAAACTGAACATCAGGTCGTGCGGCATCTCGATCAACACCTGAGTGCATTGCCCGCAGGGGATCGTAATTCACGGAGCATTCTGGAAGCGATGAAAGCTGATGAAGCTCGTCATGCCACCACGGCACTGCAAGCCGGTGGACGCGAGTTGCCAGAGCGCATTACCCGGTTAATGCAAGCCATGTCACGGCTCATGACCTCAATGACCTACTACATATAGATTGTCACTGGCTTCTACTTTCTCTCCTGAGGGAGAGTTGCTAACCTCACCGCATCATCCACGCTTAATCCACACAAGCTCTCTGACGGCAAAGCCGGCGTTATCCTTTGCAACACCTGCATGGTGCTATCCTTAAGACGCGCCAGAATCAAGCGTTGACCCTTATCCATGAGCGACTTGTTAAAATCCTGCAGAGCTTCCAGGCTGGTGCTGTCAAGATCAAACGATTCCTCCAGACTGACGATAACCGTATGTGCACGGCTTCCTGCCACCTCTGACAGATGCATGGCTTGCAACAGTATACGATCTGCATTGGCAAAGAAAATCGGCTCATTGGGGCGCAAAATCAGAATACCAGGAACGGCCTGGGCCTGAGGATGTGCTGCCATGGAGACAAAATCATGGCCCTTACCGAGTCTTCCTAGTATCTGCAGGTTGGATTCTGAAAAACGGCGCAAGGTTAACATTAGACTTATACCTATCGCTGCCAGCAAGCCCTCGAGGACTCCCAGCATCAATACACTGAATATTGCAGCAAAAATAATGATGCGGTCTCTCCGCCAGTGAAAATAGGGACGAAACACGACAGGATTGAGTGTATGACCCAAGACATGGATGACGATCGCAGCCAAAACCGGATGAGGGGTCAGTGCTATTGCTGGCAATATCGTTAACACCATCAAGGCTAAACCAGCGGCTGCCATCAAACCCGCCAGTCTTGAAGTGGCTCCAGCCGCTTCGTTGGCTGATGTGCCTGAGTAACCTGCACCAACGGGCATGCCCTGAAACAGACCTGACAGCATATTTGCCAAGCCTAAGGCGATAAGATCACGGTTGGGTGTAAAAGGATCACCATACTTTACGGCAAATCCGCGAATGGAGCCGTAGGACTCAGCGTAAAGAATCATCACCATGGCAAAGCCTAGTTCCAGTAAACGCCCCCATTGGTCACGGGTCAGCGCAGGCAGATGCGGCCAACCCAGATTCAAACCAAGATTTCCCACCAGCGGCACACCATAGTGCCCCAAATTGACTTGATGACTTAAAGCTATGCCTAAAGCAATCACCACCAAGCTGGCAGGCATATATGGAATGCGGCTTAGCAGGCTGAGCAGCAGCCAGGAAACCACGCCGATCAACAGTCCCGTCCAGTTCCAGTCCGACCAGTGACTACCTAGACCATAAATGAAGCGAAGGATATCCTCATGTTCAGGATGAACCCCCACCATGGAGGCGATCTGTTTGACAATAATGACAACGGCCAGCCCAAATGCGAAACCGCGTAAAACAGGCTTGGCGATAAATGTCGTCATGTCACCCAGTCTGGCCAGACCGGCCAGGATAAAAAACACACCTGTTACCAGTACCAAGCCCAGACTCAAGGACAGCCTCAAGGCTGCATTATCAGGCGCCATACCCAAGGTTGCAGCTGCCATCACTGCTGCCGATGACGATGTCGCGGAAACAATGGCAAAACGACTCTTCCCTGCAAGTCCATAGGCTATCAACCCTGCGAACAGGGCAATGACCCCCATCTGGGGAGGCATATGCGCAATGCTTGAATAGGCGACAGCTTCAGGCAACAACAAACCAGCTACGGCCAAGCCCGCAATCAGATTGGCCATTAAGGCCCCGTCTTTATTTTGTGTTGATGATGAAAGCATGGTCATGTTCCAGGTTCCAGCGAACCTGACCAGCCCGGCAGATAATGGGCTTCCTGGGAGGAAGCCCAGGACAGAGCTTTTTTTAGGGCATGGGCAAAATGTTCCTGTACCATCTCTAGTGGAATTCGCACTCTGAAATAGTCAGCCCAGAGAAATTCGGAAAAAGGTGTAACATCCTTGGCGAAACCACCCGCGTGACGAACCTCACCGGCTAGGCTGCGGTAGGGGTCATCCTGCATATGACTTAAGTGACCAGGTATGGAGGTAAAGTCACGGCGTATGCCCTGATTGTCATAAGGATGCGCCCAGTTATGATGATCCATCACTACCCAGAACTGGTCGATAGACAACTCACGCAAATCCTTGAGCACCATGATCCAAACTGCATGAGCGCCTTCTTCATGCAAAGCTAAGCCCAGGTGGTGATGATCCACGATGTAAGGTCGATTACCTGGTCCAAGTACCCCCGGAAACCAATGACTCTCAATGACATGTTTCCGCTCATCGTGACTTAAATTAGCCAGCACCTTACGCTTGATGGCCACTTCATATTTACCCACGGTAAGCTGCGTGGGATGCAGGTCATCGACCTGGGCGCGCATCAATTGCGTATGGGCTCTACCTGTCATCACCATAGGACAATTCCCTGACTCTATCCGAAACCTAAGATTTAGTGATCACTTTCTGCTTCAACTGTATCCATATCGACCAAGGTCACTTCATGCGTGATTTTCACGCCTGCATGTACCAACATAATAGACGCTGAACAGTATTTTTCTGCTGACAATTCAACAGCACGTTCTACTGCTTGCCGCTTCAAGGCATACCCCTTGACGATAAAACGCAAATGAATGGCTGTAAACACAGCTGGCACCGCATCTGCCCGCGTCGCTTCTAGCTCAGTCTCACAACTGACAACCTGTTGCCTTGATTTTTTCAAGATACTGACCACATCAAAGGAGCTGCAGGCACCTAGCCCCATCAACAGCATTTCCATAGGGCGGGGACCGAGATTGCGACCGCCATGATCAGGGGGACCATCGACCACCACGGCATGCCCACTGCCAGATTCAGCCATGAAAGTGACCTCTTCAACCCATTTTATTCTTGCTTTCATGCAACCATTCCTAAAATGTCTAAAGCGGCATTGTGGCTATCATGCCTGCCTCTGGCAAGGCAAAATCAAGGCATGAGTTGGCAATTGCCTCACAACTGTGTATGTTTCCGTCCAAGACCCCACTTGCAGGAAGCATCATGGCCCGTCTACCTGTCAACGCTTACATGCCACATATTGAACTTTTTCTGGCCCAGTGCCACATGCGTCGATACCCGGCGCGCAGCAGTATCATTCATGCGGGCGAGGCTTCCGATGCCTTGTACTTCATTGTCAGTGGCTCAGTTTCTGTCGTGATTGAGGATCAGGACGGGCATGACATGATTGTCGCCTATCTGAATGCAGGTGACTTTTTCGGAGAGATGGGGCTATTTGAAGAAAAACCCATACGCTCTGCCTGGATACGCGCCAAAACCGCCTGTGACGTGGCTGAAATCAGCTACAGCCGGTTCAAGGAGCTTGCTCGTCAGGACGCTGGCAT
>JABEVH010000137.1 GCA_013043915.1 Pseudomonadales bacterium | reverse complement strand
ATTTTTTTATAAGAGACAGCAACCACCGGTTTATCTAGCCCTAAAGCTAAACCCTGGACGGCAGCGGCACCTAAACGAACGCCTGAGAACGCCCCCGGCCCTGCACTGTAGGCTAGCGTATCGAGAGATGACATACTCCAGCCTGCCTCATCCATGAGAGCCTCAATCATAGGCAATAATAAGACCGTCTGTTGTCGTGGTGCATGTACAAACCGGCAGCAGACCAGACCCTCCTGCCAAAGCGCCACGGAACATGCCTCAACCGCCGTTTCTATTGCTAACAGACGCACCGCTGCCCTCCTTGAAAAATTCAACAACACGGGCACGATCATGAGTACGCGCCATACGAGGCAAAGCAGAAATAATAGAGCGGCCATAGGCCTGGGTATAAAGGCGGGGATCCGCAATCACCAATACTCCCCGATCAGTAATCGAGCGTATCAACCGCCCTGCCCCTTGTTTTAGGCTCATGATAGCCTCAGGTAACTGAAGTTCAAAAAATGCCGATCCGCCGCGCTGCTGTATAACGGCTGTACGCGCCTCCAGTAGAGGATCACCCGGCGATGAAAAAGGTAGTTTATCGATGACAACCAACGACAGTGCCTCACCTTGCACATCGACACCCTCCCAAAAACTACCGGTACCCAGCAATACCGCGTTGCCCGCTTCCCGAAAGGCCTGCAGCAAGCTATGTCGTGGCTGACTGCCCTGAACCAGGACTGGCCAGGGTAAATCTTTAAGCAACTCAGCAGCCTGCCGCAAGGCTCGGTGGCTGGTGAACAGTAAAAAAGCCCGTCCCTGACTGGCTTGTAACAGAGCGCGAATCTCCTCGACCAACCGCGGCAGATAGTCCTCCTGGCGAGGATCAGGTAGGTTGCGCGGAGCATATAACAACCCTTGTTGTGCATAATCAAAAGGGCTTTCAAACACTTCACCGTCAGAAGAAGACAACCCCAGTTGACGGGCAAAATAACTGAAATCACCATCAACTGCCAAGGTGGCTGAAGTAAGAATCCACGCCGCCGGATATGCAGTCATCATGTCTTGGAAGGGCTTCTGTACATCAAGAGGCGTGATACCTAGCGACCAACTTTGTTTAAAAGCCTCAAACCAATGCACCTCATCAGCAATCTGACGAGCATGATTGAGTTGACTGAATCCCTGTAACAAGCCAGCACTACGCTCGGCAAGTTTTTCCAGTCCCCGGCTACGTTCAGCCTGACTTTTGAGAAGTTCTTGCAGGGTCTTGAGAGCCTGTTCAAGGACCTGCATGGGCATCTGCACAGCGCCATCTATATCAATAAATTTGCCACGTCGCGGCGCCTCCCCCATGGCCTGGCGAACCAATGCGACTGCAGGATCAGGGGCGTCCAGCACTTCCTTCATGGGCCCCATATCTGCAGCAGCTTGTGCCAGTTCAGTACGCGAGTCTCGCACCAAATCCAGGATTTGGCGCGAACTCACCATGTCGCCAAAAAACTGCGAAGCCACATCAGGCAACTGATGGGCCTCATCAAAAACAATGACCTCAGCCTGCGGCAAAATCTCAGCAAAGCCTTCATCTCGCATCACGGCATCTGCGAAAAACAAGTGATGGTTGACGACAACCACCTGGGCCTCTTGCGCTCGGGCTCGAGCTTTAGCGACAAAACAGTTCTCATAATGCGCACAGGCCGAACCCAGACAGCTATCTGCCGTACTGGTTACCAATGACCACACCGGAGCATCTTCAGCGACCTCCGCTAGGCTGCTGACATCACCGTGATCCGTCGTCAATGACCAGGCTTTAACCTGATCAAGATCTTCAAAACCCATCCGTAATTGCCAACGGTACATCTCCACGGTCTGTTCTAAACGGTAGAGGCAAAGATAGTTGTTACGCCCCTTGAGCAAGGCATGTGGCCTAGGCCCCAAACCTGCAAGCAGGCGAGGCAAATCTGTTTTGAAGAGCTGGTCCTGCAAATGCCGGCTACCGGTAGAAATGATGACCTTGGCTCCGCTCTGTAAAGCAGGAACGAGATAGGCAAAGGTTTTACCGGTACCGGTGCCTGCCTCTACCAACAGAGTCTTGCGCGCGGCGATAGTTTCGGCGATACGCTGACTCATTTTAATCTGCGAAGGTCTGACCACAAATCCTTCCTGCTGCTTGGCCAGATAGCCCGCCTCGCCTAGAATATCTTCGACTTGTGCCACCGTCATCAACCTGCCGACTTAGAGACGTGTAGTCTAATGCAAAATCCTTGCGTAGAGGCCGCTCCTAATGCTTCTTCCTGTGACGGGCTCATACTCGCAGCTGGGCGAGGCCAACGCGTCGGCGGAGCAGACAAAGGGCTCTTGAACTACCGAGGCCGCCCCCTCATCGCCACCATGGTAGAGCTGATACGCCCACATTGCCAACGCGTGCTGATCAGTTGCCGGCCTTACCATGATGCTCACTATGCTCCTTACGCTGATCAGCTGATTCATGATAGCGCCCCTGAAGACTACGCAGGCCCCTTCGCTGGCTTATATGCTGCACTGCCCTACTTGCATCAGGATTGCCTGCTGTTGCCCTGTGATATGCCAGAACTTCCTCCAGCAGCTCTATATCTCCTGCTTGAGGCCGCCGCAGGTAACTGCCAAGTTCCGGCATGGGTTATCGACCACCAAGGTCAATGGCAACCTCTAGTCAGTTACCTACGACCTGCGCTCATAAAAACTGTGTCTGAAGCCTGGGAACGGGGTGAGCGCTCGTTACAAAAGCTGCTGCGCACATCGGGAGCACGCAGTATACGCTGTGACCTTCCTGGATTTGACAACCTCAATCATCTCGAACCCAGCGCCATGACCCCGTAATCTCTGGCGTAAAGGATGAATAGCGTCTTCTCAGCCTAGGTCGTGCATGTCACAATGCCCCTTGACCTACAATGATCCCTTGTTCAAACCACAGGATACCTGCATGCGCGCCAGTCAATACCCCCTTGCTACCCTTCGTGATACCCCTGCCGATGCTGAAGTCATCAGCCATCAGCTCATGTTACGCGCAGGTATGATCCGCAAACTGGCTACTGGGCTCTACAGCTGGTTGCCCACTGGCTTAAGGGTATTGCGTCAGGTTGAACGTATCGTACGTGAGGAAATGGACCATAGCGGAGCTTTGGAACTGCTGATGCCTGTCACCCAGCCAGCAGAACTTTGGGAAGAATCAGGCCGTCATCAAAACTATGGCCCTGAGCTTCTGCGCTTTAATGACCGGCATGGGCGTCCCTTTGTGTTGGGTCCTACCCATGAAGAGGTGATCACAGACTTGGTCCGTCGTGAACTGCAGTCCTATCGCCAGTTACCGGTCAATTTTTATCAGATTCAAACCAAGTTTCGCGATGAGGTTAGACCCCGTTTCGGGGTGATGCGTTCACGTGAGTTCATCATGAAGGATGCTTATTCATTTCATGCCGATGAGAACTCCCTCAAAAATACTTACCGCATCATGTACGACACCTACTGCCGGATATTCAAACGACTCGGCCTGGATTTTCGTGCTGTACAAGCGGATACCGGCTCGATTGGTGGTGATGGTTCGCACGAGTTTCACGTGCTGGCTGGCAGCGGTGAAGATCTGATCGCCTTTTCAGATACCTCAGATTATGCCGCCAATATCGAGATGGCCGAAGCCCTGGCTCCCTCCGGTGATCGTCCTCAGCCCAGCCAGCCTTTGCAAATGATCAACACCGGAGCCGCGCACAGCATCGACGAGGTATG
Organism: Pseudomonadales bacterium; assembly: GCA_013043915.1. Classification (GTDB taxonomy): domain Bacteria; phylum Pseudomonadota; class Gammaproteobacteria; order Pseudomonadales; family Moraxellaceae; genus JABEVH01. The sequence goes on along the minus strand of JABEVH010000137.1, from coordinate 150 downwards.
TCTGCTGCTAGGCTGCACCCCTAATCGTGTCTTGAAAACCCTGCTCGTCCACGGCTCACCGGATGCAGAAGGGCAACCCTCCCTGGTGGTATTAGCCCTCAGGGGTGATCATACTTTAAATGAGATCAAAGCTGCCAAACTGCCTGGCGT
>JABEVH010000136.1 GCA_013043915.1 Pseudomonadales bacterium | reverse complement strand
TCATGTGCCTTTGCTCAATCCCATTGTGGCCGCTTACGTGGCAGCGGCGGGTGAACTTGGCCTCAGCGTATTATTGGCCTTAGGTTTGGGAACCCGGTTTGCAGCCACCGGCTTATTTGTTCTCAATATCACCGCCGTCATTTCATATTACAGCACCTTGGCGACCGTACCTGGTGCCCTGACCGATCATTTACAATGGGGTATCATGCTATTTTTGCTGATCACATCCCCTACCTCAGCACTTCGGGCCGAACATTGGCTATTAAAATGGATGCACAGGAAATAGCCACGTTTAAGGGAGTAGCGACTGGGAAAGAAAGGGTTACTCCATCTCTACTCCCTTAGCGATAGAATTTCATGTTGAAAAAACAATGCTATTGCATAGGTTCAGTCTATGGATTTAAGTTTATGGTCCAAAAGTCGCCATTTCGTATGGCATCTCAATCAGGGGCTGGCAACCCTGTATGTGGGGGCCGTAGCTAGTTTGGCGGGGTACACGGGCATCGCATTGCTCTTGTTCCCCGAGTTGGGGGCTCTGACTTATGATGTTTTAACACGCCCTCAGGGTTCCTGGGCTCGTTCGCCACGGATGTTGATTATTACACCCACACTGAACGCCTTGTTGGGAATTCTGCTAACTTCTTTTATCCACTACTCCCTGTTCTCCGTGTTATTGATGATCGGAATTGGATTAGTGGTAATCCATGCTCTGAAATCGCCCATCGTTCCTGCTATTTCTGCAGGCTTGTTACCCCTGACCTTAGGCATCAGGAGCTGGCTATACCCGGCAGCCATTCTGGTCACCCTCCTGGTCCTGGTATTGCTTGCACAGGGGCAAAAAAGGATGGAACCTGAACCGGTTGAGGTCAGGACGAATCCTGAAGATGGTGATGACCTGCTGGAATCTTTGCCTACTGATTTTTCCTGGGCTGGCTATTTTGGGGCATTCATCCTGATTGCAGCCACCCTAGCTGTCGTCACAGGGTGGCGCTTTATCCTGTACCCACCCCTGGTCGTCATTGCTTACGAAATGTTCGCGCATGCCAAACATTGCCCCTGGGTCAATCGTCCCGTCATGTTGCCCTTAGCCTGTACAAGCCACGCTGCTGCAGGGGTCATGCTCGTCATGATGATGGGGGTCGGCCCACTGGCCGCCATGGCCAGTATGGTGGTAGGTATGCTGATTCTGCGCGTGGTTAGGCTGAATATCCCTCCGGTGCTGGCTGTGGGTCTGCTGCCCTTTGCTGTGAATCACCCGGATATACGGCTGCCTGTAGCGGTGGGAATAGGGACTACGCTGCTGACATTGATATTTCTGCTCTGGCAATCGTCTCCAGTGACACTACAGCGACTCCGGGCATGATATTGGGCAGCAAACCGTAAGCAAAAGTATGTTGCTGCTTGTGGTGTAATTATTCAGGGAACATGAACGACAAATCAGGGAGAAAGATCTACCAGAGTCCTTAAGGTGCATACAGGAGAAATGTGATGGTTAACTATACCTTTCACCAAGCTGACATCGCGCCGGAAGGAGCACGTGCAACCCTGGGATCCATTGCCAAAGAACTGGGTTTTATTCCAAATCTGTATGCTGGCATGGCCAATGTTCCAGCCTTGCTCCAGTCCTACCTGGAGCTGTCATCAGCCTTTGAGAAATCATCACTGAGTCCGGTTGAAAGGCAAGTTGTACTATTGACGGTCAGTGTTCGTAACAGTTGTGAATTTTGTGTTGCTGCTCATTCATGGATAGCCAGAAAAATGCTGCACATGCCTGATGACATCATCAATGATCTGCGCGCAGGCCACCTCCCAGCAGAATATCGACTTGCCGCATTGTCAGCCTTTACGCAAGCTGTGGTGGATAAACATGGATGGGTACGTCAACATCCTGCCTTTATCCAGTTTCTCGCCGAGGGTTTTCGTCAGGAACAAGCCCTTGAGGTGGTATTAGGGGTAACTCAGAAGATTCTGAGTAATTATACCAATCATTTACTCGACACACCGATTAACAAAGAATTCTCTGCTGAGGCATGGTCTAGAGAACATGTAGGACAGGATAAGGGGAGAACCATGGTATGAAAATGATTGTCATGTACAGTAAGGCCAACTGCCCATTCTGCAAACAAGCTGAAATTCTGCTGAAGCATCGCGGCGTCACCCAGATAACGATATACCGTGTGGATACAAATCCTGATTTTCTGGCAGAAATGATGTCACGCACATCCCGCAGAACCGTTCCTCAAATTTACCTTGGAGATATTCATGTGGGTGGATACGATGAACTGGTGGCTCTGGATCGTCAAGGGCAGCTAGCCATTCTGTTATCGCCGGAGTCGTGATACATGAATGGGATCTTACGATGGCTTGGAGGTTGGCTGGCCCGTTACCTCAGTCGTCGGCACCATATCCACGGCACTGCCCCGGGAACATCCATCGAGCAATTGCGGCGGCATATTAAACCTGGGGATGTCCTCCTGGTAGAAGGAGATACGCGCATCAGCCAGGCTATTAAATATCTAACCCAGTCAACCTGGTCGCATGCTGCCCTGTATGTGGGTGAGTATTTACAAGTTGGAGGTAATACCTCACACCACTGTTTCATTGAGGCTGATACGGTCGATGGAGTCCGTAGCATAGGTTTTGAAGAGTACCAAGGGATGCATCTGCGAATTTGTCGGCCCTTGCACTTGAATGATAAAGATCTGCAGCATCTGATTCATTACGCAATTTCACGTATTGGTCATCATTACGATCTGCGCAATGTCGTTGATCTTGCTCGCTACCTCATTCCGACACCACCGGTTCCACAACGATTTCGTCGACGCATGTTGGCTTTGGGGAGTGGAGATCCTTCACAAGCCATATGCTCATCCCTCATTGCCCAGTCCTTTCAGTCCATTCGCTATCCCATATTGCCGTTGATTGAGCAGAAACAGGGCAGTGATATGAATTGTCCGGAGTGTATCCAGGAAATTTTGCATGTACGCCATCACAGCCTGTTCGTTCCTCGTGATTTCGATGTCTCACCTTTCTTTCAAGTCATCAAGCCTTCTGCCAGCCAGGATTTTGATTTTCACGGGATAACCTGGCATCAGGAAGATTAGATGCCAGGTACATGGCCGTCACCATCATCTCGCTATGGCGAGTCTTTCTGATGCGGCGGTACCTCCTGGCTTGCGTCCTCAACATCCTGTTGCATATACGTATGAGTAATATCCCGAAGCTGCTGCATCTGTCGACCAAACCGGTTACAGCCATCGCACATCGTGATGTGGAAACGCAGGGAACATCTTTCTTTAAGCGTCAAGGGACGATCCATTTTCTGTGACAGGAGGAGGGTGGCCTGTTGACAGTTCATCATGAGCTTTCTCCCTGCAGGAACCAGCGCTGAGAAAGGCATTCCCGCAAGCGCAGGCGCGCCCGGTGCAGCATGACGTTGAGATTGCTCATGGATATCTCCATGGATTCACAGATTTCCGGACTTTCCAGGCCCACAAACTCGCGCATCATGAAAGCTCTGGCCTGCTGGCCGGGCAAATGTTCCATACACGCTTCAAACACCATCCAGAAATGTTGATCCTGCATGGCTTCATCAGGATTCCCCCATGCCTTAGGCTTGTTCTCCGCGAGCCAGTGACCGTGCGCGTCAAAAAGGGCATCAAAGTTCTCTTCCTCCTCCTCACTATGCAACAGCTGGCTGGCCTGCACATAGCGGCTTCGTTGTCTCAGGATATCAGCGATCTTGTTTTTGAGAATGGCAAAGACCCAGGTCTTGAAAGCGGACTTTCCGGCGAAAGATTGGACATTGCGCAAGGCGCCTATCAACGCCTCCTGGACGGCATCTTCCGCCAAATGATGGTCACTGTTCAATTGCAAGGTGGCAAAACGCAGCATCTGACTACGCAGTGTCGACAGAAACTCAGCATCCATGAGCGCATGAGCAGGGGTAACGTCAGTCATCATCGCATCCTTGAGCACCCAGGTAAGAAGATGCAGTATGGCATAGGTTCCGGGTCAGGAAATCATTCAGGAGACTTGATCGTAGATGAGTGTTCATACGGGCTTACCCATTAGGCCTGTGCAGGAAAAGACTCCGCCATGGCGGCTACCGTTCTTTCAATCAGGGCATGATCGGGGTCAGTGATCAACTCATCAGGGCGCCCCTTGCGTTGCAGGGGTACGACCTCCCAAGCATGGTCCCCCTGGTGCAATTTAAATCCACCGCCACAGTTCCGGCAGAACACCTGCTCTCCAGGCTGCTGTTCACGCCGACGAACCACGGTAGGTCCACAGGAGGGGCAGGTTTGAAGGGGAATACTTTCATCGCTGTGACCCATGATGCCTTGCAAGGCTCCCTGTTGTAGCAGATCCAGAAAGACAGGGATCAGTTGCGCGTCGAATTGTCCACCTCTACCCGCATGCAGAAGGTCGGCAGCCTGCTGCGCAGGCATACCCTG
>JABEVH010000135.1 GCA_013043915.1 Pseudomonadales bacterium | reverse complement strand
GGCTCAGGCCGTATTTCCTGACGTTCCTCATGTAGCCTGTTTTGATACGGCATTTCACGCAAAAATTCCCTCCTATGATAGTAGTTATGCCTTGCCCGCACCGTGGCGCGCTGCTGGAGTACGTCGTTATGGTTTTCATGGATTGTCCTATGCGTGGCTCATGCAGCGTTTCGGACACTTGAGTCCACAAAGCAACGGGCGAATACTGCTCGCTCATTTAGGTAATGGCGCCAGTGTTTGTGCTGTTCACAAGGGGCTAAGTATTTCAACTAGCATGGGCTTTTCAGCTCTGGATGGCTTGGTCATGGGGAGCCGTTGCGGAAACCTGGATCCCGGGGTTGTTCTTTATTTGCTGGCGCATGGCTTAGATTCTGCCGCAATTGAAGACCTGCTTTATAAGCGCAGCGGGCTTTACGGTCTCTCAGGAATCAGTGCTGATATGCGAACCTTGCGCGCCAGTAGCGATACAGCTGCGCAGCAGGCGATTACCGTGTTTACGTACAGGCTGCAAAGAGAGCTGGGATCACTGTTGGCGGCACTGGAAGGCGCTGATGCCTTGCTGTTTACGGGAGGCATCGGCGAACATGATGCGCGTTTGCGTCAGGATATCGGCGAGCGTCTGGCTTGGTACGGTGTTCGTATCGATCCGGTACGTAATTTTGCAAACTCTACAGAGGAGCGTTGTATCAGCACGGCTGATTCCACCGTGGAAGTCTGGGTGATTCCCACCGACGAAGGCCGAATGGCAGCCCAGGAGACCTTGCAACTACTGAGCTAGAAGATGACCGTATGTCGCTGAGTTCCCAAGTCGATGGTGCCATCTGTGCTGATGATACTGGATTCTATGTGGTCACCTTCCTGCAAATACTCGCGTCTTTGTCGTTGCATCTTCATAAACAAGGCCCAACGTTGTTGGGTCGAAAGCATGCCTAACCAGCGTTGACTTCCTGGAGAGGGCAAACGAAGAGCGCACCCGGCAGGTGTACCTGTGAGTAGAACATCGCCAGGCGCAAAATCGCAAATCTGTGAAAATTCACTCAAGGTCACGGCAGGTTTATAAATTAGATTGGAGGTATGGTCCTGTTGACGGATCTCGCCATTAACCCGAAGCGTCAGCCGCATCTTATAAAGATATGGCATATCCTCAGCATCGAGTAAACAAAGCACAGGTCCTAAGGGACAAAAGCTGCGGTAGCTTTTACCCTTGTGGAATTGTGACTGCTGAAATTGTACATCGCGAGCCGAGATGTCATTAGCCAGACAAATCCCGGCGATATATTCGTGCAAGTTATCATCCCGAATGGATACGGATTGATGCGTATGTTTGCCCAGTACCAGGGCTAACTCGATTTCATAATCCAGGAACTCAACATGGGGAGGCTTGATGATAGCGCCTGAGGGGGTGTGTATCGAGGCACTGGATTTGGTAAAAAACAGGTTAAAAGGCGATGCATCGGGATTCATGCCAGATTCCAGGGCATGTTGTCGGTAATTGGCTCCTTGGCACAGAACTTTGCAGGGCTGAGTGATCGGGGATAACAAATCTTCGTCTTTAGGCATCTGGGGCATGGGTTCAGAGGCAGCGAAAGTACGTAATTGATCTGGGGTGTATTGTAAAAGATCAGCTGTTTGCCTGCATGGCAAGCTCAGCAGATAGATCTTGGAGGATACAGATACGCCCCAGCGCGGTTGGTCATCGACAAGGAAGCGCAGTATATTTAATGCCATAATCAGGGCCTCAAAATATATGCTCGGAACTTGCTCTTAAGTGCCGAGATCGCAGATGCAGAAGATGTAAGGAGCGCGGGCTAACGGAGGCTGATCTGCATCCAGCCTCGTTCGGCAGCATATTGGGTAAGCCGCTCATCGGCATCAACGACCACAGGCTCATCAACCCACTCAAGTAGCGGCAGGTCATTGTGCGAGTCAGAATAAAATCGGCTGGGATGACGATCTAGCCCTTGTGACTTTAGCCATGCTTCAACACGCAGGACTTTGCCTTCACGATAGCAGGGTATGCCCACCATGCGGCCGGTATAGCGACCATCGATGATTTCACCTTCTGTGGCGAGTAGGTCATCAACCCCCATAGCATGAGCAATCGGGCCGGTAATAAATCGATTGGTTGCGGTGACGATGACAATACGATCGCCCCGGGCACGGTGCTCGGCCAGCAATTTTTGCCCGGCAGGCAAAATCATGGGCCGTATGACCTCATTCAGGTAGTCTTGTTGTAATCGGGACAAGGTCAATGTGTCGCGTCCCTTGAGTGAGCCAAGTACAAATTCACTGTAGGCGCGAATATCAAGTTCACCGCGGCAGTAGTCGGCATAGAAGGCATCGTTACGAGCTGTATGCTCAACGGCATCAACCCACCCCTGAGCAGCCAGATAGTCACCAAATGCATGGTCAGAATCACCTGCCAGCAGGGTGTTGTCGAGATCAAATAAGGTCAGCACGCTAGACTCACGATCAAAAGCTGACTCATTATGCCTAATATGTATCTTTTTATAAATAATTTCCTTAGGCAAGGACTTCTCCTCTTGCCCTTATGTTCACCTTCTAGTATTTATGAAACAATGACTTGAATAGAATTATTGAGAGGGTTTCGTGATCGATGCAGAAGGGTTCCGGCCCAACGTAGGCATCATCGTAGCTAACCGTCATGGTGATGTGCTGTGGGCTAGGCGTACGGGCTATGATGCGTGGCAGTTTCCGCAAGGGGGTATAGCCCGTGGCGAGTCGCCTGAAGAGGCTATGTTTCGTGAACTAGATGAGGAGGTTGGTCTCAGGTCAGAGTATGTCAAGGTGCTAGCCCAGACGCGTGGCTGGCTGCGCTATCGCTTACCTGCGCGGTTTATCAGGCCAGATCGACAGCCGCGCTGTATCGGTCAAAAGCAAAAATGGTTTTTACTCAAGCTGCTGGCGGATACGCAAGAGATTCGCCTAGATAGGTGTCAGCCGGCAGAATTTGATGCTTGGCGTTGGGTCAGTTTCTGGTACCCTTTGAATCAGGTGGTAAGTTTTAAGCGTGAAGTCTACCGCAAGGCCTTAAAAGAACTGGCACCACGTCTAACGGTGGAAGAAGAACTGTGAGCAACATGCTGGAGACGCTACGGCGCATTGTACAGGAGGTTAATACAGCACCGAATTTGCAGTCGGCGCTTGATATCATGGTTTCTAGCGTACGGGGAGCCATGGGTACAGAAGTCTGCTCAGTCTATTTGCTAGATGAAAGGTCAAGCCGCTATGTTCTTATGGCCACGGAGGGACTAAATTCTGAGGCTATAGGCAATGTTAGCTTGGGAATTACTGAGGGCTTAGTGGGGCAAGTAGGCTTGCGGGAAGAGCCCTTAAATCTTGATGATGCCGCAGCACATCCGAAATTTCATTATCTGCCCGAGACAGGTGAAGAGCGCTATAACTCGTTTCTAGGTGTACCCATCATGCATCGCCGCAAGATTCTCGGGGTGCTGGTGGTGCAACAACGCGATAAACGGCGCTTTGACGAATCAGAAGAAGCCTTCTTAGTCACGGTATCCGCACAGCTTTCGGGGGTAGTTGCTCATGCCCGAGCTATAGGAGCTTTGGATAGCTTGCGTGGTAACAAGCCTGGAGCTGTTGGGGTATTTAACGGTGTTCCAGGTAGCCCCGGTGTTGGTTTGGGTAAGGCGGTTGTAATTTACCCTCCCGCAGATCTAGGTTCGATACCTGATCGGGTTTGTGATGATACCGAAGCAGAAATTGCACAGTTCCATGAGGCGGTCGAAACGGTTCGTTGCTCCATTCGTGAACTTGATCGCAAAATGGCCAGTAGCCTGATGCCTGAAGAGCGTGCTCTGTTTGATGTGTATTTACGCATGCTGGATGATCAGGGATTGGTGGGCGAAGTTATAGATCGCATCGTTGCGGGTAACTGGGCCCAGGGAGCTTTGCGTGAAGTTATAGAAGAGCATGTTCAGACATTCCAGACGATGGAAGATGCCTATCTGCGTGAACGCATGGCTGATGTGAAGGATTTGGGGTTGCGAATCCTGGCGCAGTTGCAAAAACATAATGCAGGAGATATACCCTGCTACCCCGAGAACACCATTTTGGTGGGCGAGGATATCTCTACGGCCGTGTTGGTCGAGCAACCCCTGGAAAGGATAGCAGGCATAGCCACTGTGCAGGGGTCCAGCAATGCTCATATGGCTATTGTGGCCAGGGCCTTGGGGATCCCCACGGTGGTAGGGTTAACAGAGCTGCCCGTCACATCGCTGGACGATACTGAGCTGGTGGTGGATGGCTACCAGGGACGACTTTATGTCAATCCATCCAAGCAGCTGCGTAAACGCTACAAAGACATCATTCGTGATGAAAAGCAGTTCATTGCTGGACTGGAAGCCTATAAGGATCTTCCAGCATGTACACCTGATGGCCATCGTATGCAGATTCTGGTCAATACAGGTCTGATGGTCGATGTGGCCAGGTCAAAGAACCGAGGCGCTGAAGGTGTTGGGTTGTATCGATCAGAAATTCCTTTCATGATGCGGGAGCGCTTCCCCTCTGAAGAAGAACAGCGCGCCATCTACAGGTTTCAACTGGAATCATTTGCGCCACGGCCAGTCACTATCCGAACGCTGGATATCGGGGGGGATAAGGATTTACCCTATTTTCCCATTGAGGAAGAAAATCCTGCTCTGGGATGGCGTGGCATACGTGTCACCCTGGATCATCCAGAAATTTTTATGGTGCAAGTTCGTGCGATGCTCAAAGCCTCATTGGGTCTGGAAAACTTGCGCATACTCTTGCCGATGGTTTCATCAGTATTTGAGATAGAGGAAGCCTTGCATCTCATTCATCGAGCCGCCATGGAAGTTGAAGAAGAGTTGCAAGTAACGTTAGTCAGACCCCAGGTTGGGATCATGCTGGAGGTGCCTGCTGCGGTTGTCCAGGTAGCGGATATGGCACAATTAGTTGATTTCATGTCCGTGGGTTCAAATGACCTCACGCAATATATGCTGGCGGTAGATCGCAATAATCCACGCGTGGCTGATATCTACTCAGCCTATCACCCCGCCATTTTGCGCACATTATATCGGGTGGTGCAGGAAGTGCATGCCGTGGGTAAGCCCATCGGTATTTGTGGAGAAATGGCAGGTGATCCGGGTACAGCTACGCTGCTGATGGCCATGGGCTTTGATTCGCTGTCGATGAGTTCGAGTAATTTATTGCGCATCAAGAAGCTGATTTGTGAGATGCCGCTTGAACGAGCCCGCGCTCTATTAGAGCGTGTCCTTATGGTAGACAGTGGCGCTGTCATCCGTTCTTTAGTCGAATACGAATTAGAAGAAATGGGGCTGATCAGTCTTATCCGACCTTTATCCAAGGCTATCAAGCCCTAGAGCTTGCGATTAGCTTCCATCTCCCTGACTCGGGTTTCCAGAGTACGTAACCGGTTTTCCAGTTCCGTAATACGCAGTCTGGTTTTCTCCAGCAAGAGGGTTTGCTGACTGAACTCATCTCGGGTCACCATGTCCATCTTGGAGAGTGCATCCTGCAGGGCAGATTTAAGTACCTTTTCTAAGTCTTGTCGCAGGGTACGCATGCCCGGAGGAAGAATAAAATCCAACTGTTCATTCACTCGGGCAAAGACAGTATCAAGCATCATAGTCAGTCATTCTCCTACAGGGGCCAACCATTCTAGCACGCCTATGACCCTGCCGAGCATAGAGCAGTTTTAGATGGTTTTGTTAAGGGGCCAAGTTGGTGCGTCACTGTGATCTGTGAATAAGAAGACGCCCTGATCTAGGGCATCGTGCACTATAACTGTGCGCATAGCATCGTGTAACGGCATGGTAGCAACTGAGTAAATGCTGCAATACATTGATTTATAAATAAAAATAAAACATGGCACGCAATGTGCTTTTGGAAAGGCGTATATGAAATTTCTTATATTTTTAACCAAGGGGTAATCAAGCGATGATAAAGAAACTCTCGACCGTGGTCGCAGCAACGATGGCAACGCTGGCGGCAGGCGCATGGGCGGATACGGCACCGGCTGCTCCTACGCTGGATCAGATATTGGCTGCATCCGGTATCACCGAACAGGGTTATATCGAAGCTGCCTACACCCACTATAATTTTGCCGCCCCTAATACCGCCAATGGCGCACCTACCTCGTTGAATTATTTTGATAACAAGGCTAACACTTTTGATCTCAAGCAGGCTTTCCTGCAGTTATCCAAGCTGCCTGCTGAAGGTGTGGGTGGATTGGTCAATATCACGACAGGGAGCGATGCCGACCAGATCAAATCGTATCCTTACTCGACAGGAGCAGCCAGCAATTCCTATGATTTGACTCAGGCTTTCCTGCAGTACTCGCATGGCATCTACTCAGGTATGGCGGGTAAGTTCAATACCCTGGCTGGAGCCGAGACGATCAATGACACCACCAATACCAATATTTCGCATTCGATAGCGTTTTTAAATGCTATTCCGTTTACCCACACCGGGGCTCGTTTAACCGTGTCACCAACGTCAACCTTATCCTTGATGCTGGGAAGTGTGAATGGCTGGGATCAGCAGAAAGATATGAATGCTGCGAAAACCACGGAACTAGGCTTGGCTTACAACCCCACCGCCATGGTGAGTTGGACTTTGCAGGGCTATACGGGGCAAGAAACAGCTACGGCTCCTTCAGGCCCAGCCAAACTGGCTAGTGCGATTTCAGGGTTGTCAGCAGACCGGACCCTGGTAGATACCGTGTTGACTATTAAGCCAACCTCGGCCTTGAGCTTGATACTGAACGGTGATTATGCTCAACAGAAAGATGCGTTCGTCAATGGAAATTCGGCTACGTGGTCAGCGGTGGATGTATACATTAACTATCAGTACACCCCTGCCTGGCGCACGTCTGTACGTCTGGAAGATTTTGACGACAAGGATGGCTACAAACTTGGCTACGGCGTAGGCAGTACCAAGTCCTATACCGCAACGGTTGGGTACTCACCCGTCCCTGCTCTGGAGCTACGTGGTGAACTCCGTGAAGACAAGGCTCCCAGTGCTGTGATTCCCAAGGGGTCTGGATTTACCGATACCGTGCAGTATGTTGCTCTGGAAGGTATCTACAAATTTTAATAACCATGGTGGCCTTCGGGTCACCTCATGAAGGAGTGCAGCTATGAAGATGGTCACAGCAATCATCAAGCCATTTAAGCTCGATGACGTGCGTGAAGCCTTGTCAGATATTGGTGTTCAGGGCATCACTGTCACGGAAGTGAAGGGATTTGGCAGGCAGAAAGGGCATACTGAGCTCTATCGCGGTGCTGAGTATGTGGTTGATTTTCTGCCAAAAGTGAAAATTGAGGCAGCGATCTCCGACGATATGCTGGATCGCGTCATTGAGGCGATTAGCAAGGCAGCCAACACTGGAAAAATCGGTGATGGCAAAATTTTTGTCACCAACCTGGAGCAGACCATACGTATACGTACGGGCGAATCCGGCGTCGATGCCATCTAATCCCTGATTAATCGAAAAACTTTGGAGGTTTAACGTGAAGAGTCTACTCTTTGCTTTGGGTCTGGGCGGCGTTTTGCTGGCCTCAGCACCTGCGTGGTCCGATACAGCAACAACTCCGGCAGCTCCCGCAGCTGCAGCGCCAGCTGCTGCCCCTGCAGCAACAACGCCCCCAGCTCCGTTGGCGGCTATCGCAACATCGGCTCCCTCAAGTGCAACGCTCGTTGCTCCGGCCGCAGGTACAGGATCCGCTGCAGCACCCGCTCCGGCAGCGCCTGCTGCAGCAGCTCCAGCAGCAGCACCTACTGACAAGGTTGATACCGGTGATGATGCTTATATGATCATCAGTTCTGCCTTTGTGATCCTCATGTCCATCCCTGGGCTAGCTTTGTTCTACGGTGGACTAGTGCGCAAGAAGAACATGCTGTCCGTCCTGATGCAGGTGTTCACGATATTCTCGTTGATCACCGTGCTGTGGGTGGTCTACGGCTATAGCATTGCGTTTACCCAGGGACATATTGCTGCCTTAAGTCCTTTCTTCGGAAGCCTAGACAACATTTTCATGAGGGGCATTACGCCTGATACGGTAGCTGGTACCTTTACCAAAGCCGTGGGCATTCACGAGTACATCTATGTTGTATTCCAGGGCGCTTTTGCTGCTATTACCTGCTGTCTGATCGTCGGATCCTTGGCAGAACGTGTCAAGTTCAGTGGTCTACTGGTGTTCATCGTGCTGTGGTTCACCTTTGCCTACCTGCCTATCGCTCACATGGTCTGGTTCTGGCAGGGTCCGGATGCTTACACGGATTCCAAGGCCTCAGACGTTGCCAATGCAGCAGCTGGCTGGTTGTTCCAGAAAGGAGCCATTGACTTTGCAGGCGGCACCGTGGTGCACATCAACTCCGCTATCGCAGGCCTGGTCGGTGCTTTCGTTGTGGGCAAGCGTGTTGGACTGGGACGTGAAGCCATGGCCCCGCATAGCACAACCATGACGATGATTGGTGCCTCACTGCTCTGGTTCGGCTGGTTTGGTTTCAACGCCGGTTCTGCTCTGCAGGCTAGTACATCGGGACTGCCGTTCATCAATACCTGGTTAGCCACAGCCGCCGCCGCCCTGTCATGGTCAGCTGCTGAATGGATGTTGAAGGGTAAACCTTCCATGCTGGGTGGTGCTTCTGGCGCCGTAGCTGGCCTGGTTGCTATTACGCCTGCTTGTGGCTATGTAGGTGTCATGGGAGCCCTGGTGATTGGCCTGGCTGCAGGGGTAGTATGCCTCTGGGGTGTGCATGGTATGAAGAAAATCCTGGGTGCCGATGACGCACTGGACGTATTCGGCGTGCATGGCATCGGTGGTATGCTTGGCGCCATTCTGACCGGTGTATTCTGTGCCCCTTCCTTAGGTGGCGTTGGCATCTACGATTACGTAGCTAACAACACCCCCGCTACCTACGATATGCTGGGTCAGGTGAAGAGCCAGCTCTGGGCCATAGGCACCACCTTGGTCTGGTCAGGTGTTGTAGCGCTGATCTCCTACAAGATTGCGGATGTCCTGGTAGGACTGCGTGTCAGCGAGGAAGAAGAGCGTATCGGTCTTGATGTCAGCACGCATGGCGAGCAGGCTTACAACGACTGATAGTTAAGTGTGAGAAGAAAAAAGCACCTTCGGGTGCTTTTTTTTTACAGTAAAAAATCCTTTGAAGGGAAAAAGTGGCGGTGCAAGTTTGGGGGCAGGCTGTAAGCCGCTGCCGACTGAGGTTAAGCATTCGTACCAGCGAACATGAACCCAAGCCAGTAGGTACCTGGGGTCTTACGACAGAATACATTTCAGAGATGACCAAAGAGGTGTGGCGTTATGCCGTTGAGCATGGGTTGCTGACAGCTTTGGACGGGACCGTACTTGAACGATGAAGCTGTGCGGGTATGTCCCGTGAGGCACGGGCCACAATCAATCAGGCCGGTGTCAGTGCCATGCTGGTGAAAACACCCAGTGGAGTTTTACGTCGTTCTCCCTTGATGGACGCGAACCGCGACGGGGCGCAGGACATGAAGGACTATGAGGCCGAGAAGGATATTACTCTGGCAGGCAGTACGGGTAGTAGTTTCCGCTGCCCGGAGCGATGAGCATGATCCGTGGGAGGATATCGTCGGGTAACCGGTAGGAATATAAACAACTATGGGGGCCTATCCTCAGACAACCTGATCTCTGCTCTGTTTACGGATTTTGCAAAGATACCACTTCCGGTGGGGTCAATTCCTGAGTCGGCATTTTTGCACAGCCCGCTTCGAAGACCATCCGTAGTTGAGTGCGTGGAAAAATAGTCTCTGTTTGATTGAGCTCATCACACAGTAGGGCAAT
>JABEVH010000134.1 GCA_013043915.1 Pseudomonadales bacterium | reverse complement strand
TTCATAACGCGACTCATCGACGACATGAAAACCCATGCGTTTTTCCTTTATTTTTCCCTGACGATCGATCAGCACCGTGGTCGGCATGCCCGGCACCTGATAGGCTTCGGCCAGTTGCCCCTGATGATCGTAAATAATGGTGAAATTTGCTGGCATGGCCTGCAGAAATGCTGCTGCATCCTTGGGGTTTTCATCAACATTCACGGCCAGAACCACCAACCCCTGATCCTTATACTTAGCTTGCATGGCATTCATCCAGGGAAAGGACTGACGACAGGGGCTGCACCATGAGGCCCAGAAGTCCAGATAAACCACCTTGCCACGGTAGCGCTCCAAATTCAGGGACTGATCAGCGAGTGCCGGAAAACCTATCGCCAGCCCCGACAATAACCAGCCCAGATACACCACGGTGCTAAACCACGTTGAACGCTTGATCATGTCACCCTCTTTAGCATGTATGCAGGTCTGTACCCAGATTCTGCAAGATTTTAGGCAAATACATCACAGCCATTGTGGGACTCTTGTTGCTGATACCAAAATATACAAAAATTAAACCCCATCTGTCGGTAGGATTCCTAATATCTTGTGCAAGGTTCTATTGAGGATGACAACGTGAATGAGAGTGCGATACCAGAGGTGATCCATAGCCGCAGCCTGCAACAGGCGATGGGGGAGCTTCGCCAGTACTTGCAGCGTGAAATTCTGGGTCAGGAGACCTTGATAGAACGCATGCTGATTGCACTGTTGGCCGATGGGCATATGCTGGTCGAAGGCCCCCCCGGTCTAGCCAAAACCCGTGCGATCAAAACCCTGGCCCGTGGCTTGCGGGGCAGCTTTCAGCGCCTGCAATTCACGCCAGATATGTTGCCTTCCGACCTAACCGGTTCCGACATCTACCGACCGGAGACCGGAAGTTTTGCATTTCAGCGCGGCCCGCTGTTTCACCAGATGATCCTGGCTGATGAAATCAACCGCGCCCCTGCCAAAGTCCAGTCAGCGCTGCTGGAGGCGATGGCAGAACGCCAAGTCAGCGTGGGCAATGCCACTTACCCGCTGCCTGCCATGTTTATGGTCATGGCCACGCAAAATCCGCTGGAACATGAAGGCACTTACCCACTGCCTGAAGCACAGCTAGATCGGTTCATGCTCCATGTGCTGGTGGATTACCCCGACCGGGCCACAACCCGCTTAATCATGGCACTGGCCAGGCAGGAAGCGATGAACACCCATGTTGGTGCTGAAATGATTCAACCTCTGACCTCTGATAATATTCTCGCCGCTCGCCAGGAAGTTTTGCACTTGACGCTAGTCCCCAGCATTGAAGAATACATAGCCGCCCTGATCGATGCTACGCATCGACCGGCAGCCTACAGTGCCTCGTTAACCTCATGGTTACGCTGGGGCGCCAGCCCCCGGGCGGCACTGGCCCTTGAACGTGGTGCCCGGGCGCGAGCCTGGTTGCAGCATCGCGACTATGTCAGCCCTGAAGATGTTCAAGCACTGCTACCTGATGTTTTACGTCACCGGCTGCTGCTCGATTATTCGGCACAAGCACAGGGCATCACGACAGCAGATTGTATCCGCGAGCTACTATCGAAGGTTCCTGCACCGTGAATCAGCTACCTGACCTTACTGAACTCCTGGCATTGCGCGCCCAAGTTCAAGGACTGAGCCTGCAGTCCCCTGCACAGACCTTATCAAGACGACAGGGGTCCTATCGCAGCTCTCAACGAGGTCGTGGGCTAGAATTTGAAGAGGTGCGCCCTTATGCCGAGGGCGATGATGTACGTGCCATGGACTGGCGCGTCACCGCTCGGCGAGGAAAACCGCATATCAAACTCTTTCGTGAGGAGCGGGAACGCGCTGTATGGCTGGTCATACATTTGCATCCAGGTTTGTATTTTGGCAGTCGTCGACAGCTTAAATCATCCCTGGCGCTGCGGGCAGCGGCCCTTTTGGGATGGATCGCTATGCAAGGTGGAGATCGCCTGGGAGCTTGTCTTTGTTGTGAAGCCGATCATCCCTGGATATCACCCCCGCGAGGACGAGAGGCAGGCCTGCTCCCTATCCTGCAAGCTATGGTTGATCATCAGCCTCGTTCACCGGGGGAGCCGCTTATGGCGGGCTTGGTCAACGCTGTGCGACAAATCAACTCACTGGCACATACTGGCAGCCTGGTCTATATCCTTAGTGATTTTTTTCACGTGGATGAAACCTTAACACACGCCCTGGCCCTTCTAGCTGGCCATGTCGAATGCAGGCTACTAAGCCTGGAGGACCCTCTGGAGCGACAAGGACTACCGCACGGCAGCTTTCAGCTCGGCATACCGGGTCAACTCCGCTGGATGCAAGGCGATAGTTCTCGCCAAGCTTGGCAACATGCTTGGTCAACCCGGGATAACCAGCTAAAAAATCTGAGTCAGTCACTCAGACTTTCTTGCAAGAGCTTATCGACCGATGCCCCCCTGAAACATACGTTATCCCTCATGCTGAGGCCGTTCCCATGACCGCAGCACCGCCTGACTGGCTCAAACAACTCATTCCTGACCACCGTCCACCAGCAGCAGGAATTTGGCCTCCTGCTCCGGGTTGGTGGATATTATCCTTGCTGATCTTGGCACTGCTCTCATGGTTTATCTACCGACGCCGTCAACCTTACCGACGTCTTTACC
>JABEVH010000133.1 GCA_013043915.1 Pseudomonadales bacterium | reverse complement strand
CCCCTGCTGTCCTTTAAAGTGTCGGATAAAAGAGCGGCTTTCCGCAAAGCCAAGTCGCCGTCCTATATCTTCGACCGACAAATCGGCTTGGGCCAGGTAAGTCATGGCCAATTCATGGCGCAATTCATCAAGGATTTGTTGGTAGGAGGTTTGTTCTTCAGCCAGTTTTCTGTGCAGGGTTCTGACATTCATCCCCATCTGCTGCGCCACAAACTCCTTACGTGGCGAACCATCACTCAGCATGGATCGCAACAATATCCTCACCTGGTCACTAAGGCGATAGCTATCGCGCAAGGACTTAAGCAGCTGCTGCGCATGGTTTTCCAAGGTATCACGCAGCAACACATCGGGTTGCCGTAGCCGTAAAGACATCATGGCAGGAGGAACCACTAGCGCTGAGTGGGGCTGATTAAAATACACCGGGCAACGGAACACTTGCTGATAATGCTTAAGCAAACTGCGATCATCGGGCGGGGCATGCTCAAAACGCACCGCCAGCGGCGAACGGTCAGGTTCATCGGCAATCCACCGTGTATAAGCCACCCAGGAAGCCAGTACATTCTCAACAATATGACGCCTGACGCGCGTTTCCTCAAACCGGCATTTCCACAGTACCGCCACAGCTCCAGGCTCATGCAGCAAGGATGAGGTCCCCATATCCCCCACCAAGCGCTCATACATGATCATCCGGCTAAGGACTTCCGACAGATTATTGGATGTCATGGCGATATAGCCCATGATGCTGTAGGATCCCGGCTGAATATGTTGTGAGGTGTATAGTCCAAAAAGCGGATTAGCACAGCGGGGCAAGACATACTCCAACAATCGCTGCAGAACTTCTCCCTCTAAACGCCCATTGTTATCCACCAGCATATCAGCGCTGATTTCAGCCTCAGCCAACAGCCTTTCACGATCCAAGCCAGCTGCTTCAGCACTGCGTACGTACTGCATAAGCGCAGGCACCGAAATATACCCGAGGCCTGAAACATCATCCTGCATAAGGCTCACCTTGCTACATCATTAGCCACACCTGCTTCACACAGTCTAACAGAGCTAGACAGGCTCGCCAGTAATCCTTATAATACGCGCCTTGTTTGACGCAGGCGATTAGCTCAGCTGGTTAGAGCACCACCTTGACATGGTGGGGGTCGTTGGTTCGAGTCCAATATCGCCTACCATATCCTAGCTCCACGATCCTCTTTCATTACTTCCTTATGCCGCAAAAGCGGAATTTTTTCATACGATTTTCATTGACGACACAACCCATCCCCTCTTATAGTGTGCGCACGCACAATCTGAAGTTGGTCAAGCGCAGTTCATAGGTTTACCTTTCTGGTACTTTCTGTTGATCATATGCTCGCCTTGTTTTGAATTCGTGCGTAACCGAGCACCGCTCATATAATCTGGAAATGAGGTAGTTGATATGGCAACGGGAACAGTTAAGTGGTTCAACGAAACCAAGGGTTTTGGATTCATTACGCCTACGGACGGGGGACCTGACCTGTTCGCCCACTTCTCCGAAATCGTGGGATCTGGTTTCAAGACCTTGCATGAAGGCCAAAAGGTGACTTTCGAGACCACACAGGGCCAGAAGGGTCCTCAGGCCTCCAAGATTCAACCGGCCTAATCCATTCGTGGATTGACCATAAACCCTGCTTCGGCAGGGTTTTTTCATAGTGGAGCCTGAGTTATGCGACGCAGCGTGTTTTTTATCTCTGATGGCACCGGCATCACCGCCGAGACTTTGGGCCACAGCTTATTAGCCCAGTTTGACCAGATCACCTTTGAGGAACAGGCCATCCCCTACGTGGATTCCCCTGAAAAGGCCTTAGCTGCTGTACAGACCATCAATTTACGCGCGCAACAAGACGGCATTCGACCCATCGTCATTGACACCATTGTCAATCAGGAACTACGCCTCATCCTGCGCCAAGCCAATGCCTGCAAGCTGGATGTCTTTGACACCTTTGTCGGTATCCTGGAGCAAGAACTCTCCACGCATTCAGCCAATGCAGTGGGTAAATCCCACTCCATCGTTAGCAATGCCGACTATGGCGTACGTATTGATGCGGTACATTTCGCTCTGGACAATGACGACGGCGCGCGTACCCGTCACTATGACAAGGCCGATGTCATTCTTATCGGCGTCTCTCGCTCAGGCAAAACGCCCACATCCATCTATATGGCCCTACAATTTGGCATCTATGTGGCCAACTATCCCCTGACGGAAGAGGACTTTGATGACATCGCCCTGCCTGAAGTGCTACGTCCGTACAAGAAAAAACTATTTGGTCTGACCATCGAACCTGAACGTCTTTCTGCCATACGCCATGAGCGCAAGCCTGATAGCCGCTATGCCACCTTGCGCCAGTGTGACCAGGAAATCCGGGCAGCTCAAGCCATCTATAATCGCGAGGGCATACCTTTTATCAACAGTACCCACCTCTCGGTAGAAGAGATATCCACAAAAATCCTGGCCATGGTTGGACTTAAGCGCCGACTGGTCTAGATCTTGTCATGAGTAATAGGCGTTTTCACGGACGCTATGATCCGTAGAGTCGGTGACGCGCGCGATTTCAGGTATGCGCTCGCGCAACGTTGCCTCCACACCATCGCGCAGCGTCATATCGACTGCAGAACAGCCCTGACACCCCCCCCCAAACTTTAACACTGCGGTTAATCCATGCTCCTCATCATCAAAAGTTTCTATCAGACTGACATGACCACCGTGTGCTGATAAACCCGGATTGATTTCAGCATACAACACATGGTTGATACGTTCTTCCAGGCTGGCATCCGGCCCCAGATTAGGCACCTTGGAACGGGGAGCCTTGAAGGTCAGTTGTCCACCCATACGGTCTTTATTGTAATCAACCACCGCATCTTCTAAATAGGGCACACTGCGATTCTCAATATAGGCGGTAAAATCAGCATAAGCATGCGGCACATCATCTGCTTCTGCCTCGCCCGGTATACAGTACGCCATGCAGCATTCAGCTTTAGGCGTTCCCGGATTTTCGACAAAGATACGCACGCCCATCCCCGGGGAACTCTGACGCTCCAGCAATTCCTTGAGGTAGCCCTGCGCTGATTCCGTGATGGTAATATGTGGCGTATGAGCTTCTGTCATGACAAATCCTCCGAACTATAACCTAGTAAATCGCTAGGCTTTATAGTACACCCAAATTACAGCCTGACGCACCCCCCTGCTGATCTGTTAAACTGACTGCTTTGCGGAAGATCATGTCGCTTGACCCGCCTTCCGCAGAGGCAGGCTCACCCTGCCTGATAACCTTAAACTTCTGGAGGAAAGCAGGAGAGCGTCCTTGTGGACCCTCTCCTGCCCGACAACGATGACACGACTCGCCTCACTGCATTCCGCGCTAAAACAACGCATCCTGGTTCTCGATGGCGCCATGGGCACCATGATACAGACCCACGGATTGACCGAGACTGACTATCGGGGCACTCGTTTTGCTGCGCATCCTTCTGACCTTAAGGGCAACAATGACCTGCTTACCCTGACCCGCCCTGAGATCATACGAGGTATCCATGAGGCCTACCTGGAAGCCGGTGCGGATATTCTGGAGACCAATACCTTTAACAGCACGCAGGTTTCGCAAGCTGACTATGGCCTCGAAGCCTGGGTAGAAGAGCTGAACACGGCAGGCGCCGCCTTAGCCCGCGCCGCCTGTGACGCATTCACCGCCCGCGATGGTCGGCCACGCTATGTAGCAGGAGTCCTGGGCCCCACGTCACGCACCTGTTCAATTTCTCCGGACGTCAACAATCCATCATTCCGCAACGTCAGTTTTCAGGAACTGGTTGAAAATTATCGTCAGGCCGTAGCAGGGCTCGTGGCTGGCGGCGCTGACATGATCCTGATTGAAACCATATTCGACACACTCAATGCCAAGGCCGCTGTTTTTGCCACGCGTGGCTGGCTTGATGAGCATGGACTAAAGCTACCCGTTATGCTGTCTGGTACCATTGTCGATCAATCAGGGCGTACGCTTTCCGGCCAGACTACGGAAGCCTTCTACAACTCATTGCGCCATACCGGAGCCTTGTCCGTAGGGCTTAATTGTGCACTTGGGCCTGACCTATTGCGCCCCTATGTCGAAGAAATAGCCCGGGTTGCGGAATGTTATGTCTCTGTACATGCCAATGCAGGCCTGCCCAACGCCTTTGGCGGTTATGATCTTGATGCCGAGGAAATGGCTAGGCATGTCAGTGACTGGGCTGCTTCAGGCTTTATCAACATTGTCGGCGGATGCTGTGGCACCACGCCTGCCCATATCAGAGCTATTGCCCAAGCGGTACATGGCCAGCCTCCACGCCAACCCGTTGAACCTGATCGGCGCTGCCGACTAAGTGGACTAGAACCTTTCAACATCGACCGTCGTAATCTGTTCATCAACATAGGCGAGCGCACCAATGTTACCGGGAGCGCACGTTTCAGGCGATTGATCAAGGAAGACAACTTTGCTGAAGCCACTGAAGTGGCCTTGCAACAGGTTCAATCAGGCGCCCAGATCATCGACATCAATATGGATGAAGGCATGCTGGACTCACAGCAGGCGATGATCACCTTTTTAAACCGCATCGCTACAGAGCCTGATATTTGCCGCGTACCCATCATGGTGGACTCCTCCAAATGGGATATCCTTGAGGCGGGCCTGCAATGCATACAGGGCAAAGGCATCGTCAACTCGATTTCACTGAAAGAAGGTCAGGAGGAGTTTTTACGTCGGGCTCGACTTTGCCATCGCTATGGCGCAGCGGTCGTTGTCATGGCCTTTGATGAAGATGGTCAGGCAGATACGCTGGCGCGTAAGCAAATGATTTGCAAGCGTTCATACGATGTATTGGTAGCCGACGGATTCCCGCCCGAGGATATCATTTTTGATGCCAATATTTTTGCCATCGCCACAGGCATGGATGAGCATAATCATTATGCCGTGGATTTTATCGATGCTTGCCGTTATATCCGCGATCACCTGCCCTATGCCCTGTCTTCTGGTGGCGTTTCCAATGTCAGCTTTTCCTTCCGTGGCAATGATGTCGTCCGGGAAGCCATCCATGCCGTATTTCTCTATCACGCAATACGTGATGGGCTGAATATGGGCATCGTCAATGCTGGCCAGTTGGCTATCTATGATGATTTGCCCACGGAGTTGCGCGAGCATGTCGAAGATGTGGTGCTTGATCGCCGCCCTGATGCCACGGAACGACTGCTGGCCATCGCTGATAACTACCGCCATAGTGGCGGTGCTACCGCCCAAACGACTGATCTGAGTTGGCGCGTCTGGCCTGTCGGCAAACGTATCGAACATGCACTCGTCAAAGGCATTACAACCTATATTGAAGAAGATACCGAATTGGCCCGCCTCGCTTCCAACCGTCCCCTGGACGTGATTGAAGGCCCGTTAATGTCCGGCATGAATATCGTCGGCGACCTGTTCGGCTCAGGTAAAATGTTTTTGCCCCAAGTCGTAAAATCTGCACGCGTCATGAAGCAATCCGTGGCCTACCTCATTCCCTGGATCGAGCAAGAGAAACAATCCACCCACAGCAAAGGTCGCATCTTGCTGGCTACCGTAAAAGGCGATGTGCATGACATCGGCAAGAATATTGTCGGGGTGGTTTTAGGTTGCAATGGCTATGACATCATCGACTTAGGCGTCATGGTTTCAGCTGAAAAAATTCTGAATGCAGCGCGCGAGCAGAACGTTGATATTATCGGCCTGTCTGGCTTGATTACGCCTTCTCTCGATGAAATGGTACACGTCGCTCGTGAAATGCAACGCTTAGGGATCAGCTTACCGCTACTGATCGGAGGAGCAACCACCTCCAAAGCTCATACGGCCCTGAAAATTGAACCCCATTACATGAATGATGCCGTTATTTACGTCACCGATGCCTCCCGTGCTGTCGGTGTCGCTACGGCCTTGTTATCCTCTGACATGAAGCCTGCTTTTGTTGCTGAACGACGCCAAGAGTATCAGGAAGTCCGCGAACGCATGGCTCAGCGCAAACCCAAAGCTGAACGATTGAGTCATACCCAGGCTATTGCCCAGAAATTTCAGGGTGACTGGTCTCAGGACCCGCCCGCTCATCCTCGCCAGTTGGGCTTGCAGGTATTCGATGATTATCCCTTGGCTGAGCTGGTGCCTTACATCGACTGGACACCCTTTTTTGTATCCTGGAACTTGGCCGGCAAATACCCAGCCATCCTGCAGGATGCGGTCGTCGGTGAGGCCGCTCGTGCGCTGATGGCTGATGCCGAGGCCATGCTCGAGCAGTTGATTACCCAGCATCAGATACAAGCCAAAGCGGTCTTTGGCATCTGGCGCGCCAACAGCGTACACGATGATGATATTGAGGTTTACGCGAATGAAGAGCGCGACCACGTCATCGCCACCTTGCATCAGTTACGTCAACAAAGCGACAAGGTGAGCGGAAAACCCAATTATTGTCTGGCCGATTTCGTGGCCCCGCAAGGCCATGCTGATGATTATATCGGTGCCTTTGCCGTTACGGCCGGCCATGGTGTCGACGAGGTAGCTACACGCTATGCCGAGGCAGGCGATGATTATAACGCCATTCTGGTAAAAGGGTTGGCAGACAGACTGGCCGAAGCCCTGGCTGAACGCCTGCATGAACGCGTACGCCGGGATTATTGGGGCTATGCGCAGGATGAGCAACTCGACCGCGACCAACTCATAAGAGAAAATTACCGTGGTATACGACCTGCACCTGTTTATCCTGCCGACACGGCGACCACCGAGAAAGCGACCTTGTTCAAACTCCTGGATGCACCTAACCACACCGGCTTGCAGCTAACGGAACATTTTGCCATGTGGCCTGCTGCCGCCGTTTGTGGTCTTTACCTGGCTCACCCACAAGCCTGCTATTTCAATGTCGGCAAACTGGAACGGGACCAGGTCGCACATTATGCTGAGCGCAAAGGCTGGTCCCTGAAAGAAACTGAACGCTGGCTCTCACCCAACCTAGGCTATGAACCTGATTGACAAGAGCTTTTCCAGCCCTTGCTGCATACCGGCGGACAGCGATCCCGTCAGCCGCTGCAGCCAGGGCTGGGGAAGATTGAAGCTCAATTCATAAACCTCAGCATGCTCACACTGCCGACTCAGGTAATCATCACTGGTCGATATTTCATCGATCAGACCTAGGGCCAGTGCGCGCTGACCGTACCAGTGCTCGCCCGTAGCAACGCGTTCCACGTCAACCTGAGGCCGCGCTTCGTGTACAAATTCCTTGAACAAGACATGCGTATCTTCCAACTCTTCCTGAAACTTGCGCCGGCCTGCCTCGGTATTCTCACCCAGCAAGGTCAAGGTTCGTTTGTAAGCACCCGCCGTATGTAACTCAATATCGATATCATGACGCTTTAACAAGCGGTTGATATTAGGTAGCTGGGCGACCACGCCGATGGACCCCACGATGGCAAAAGGAGCCGCAACAATACGGTCACCTAAAGCTGCCATCATATACCCTCCACTGGCAGCCACTTTATCCACGCATACCACCAGGTTTAAACGAGCCTGCCGCAAACGTTGTAACTGCGAAGCGGCTAGACCATAGCCATGCACCATACCTCCTGGGCTTTCCAAACAGAGCACCACCCGATCACGTTCAGGTTTGGCTACCAGCAATAAGGCAGTAATCTCTTCACGCAAATGGGCTACCGCTGAGGCGCGCAGATCACCGTCAAAGCGCAAGACAAATACCTTGGCCTGATCATCCAAGTTTGCCGATTCCTTGGCCTTATCCGCTTTTTTCTCATCCTTGTACAATTTTTTTAATGCTTTACCCGAAAGTAGCTGCTCCTGCAGCTGCAAGCGGAACTGACGGAACTTCCCGTTGACATGTTTAAGCTCCAGGCTGCCTTCAGCCGTACGCTGACGACGGCTCATTCCGCTGACCGCCAGCAATATGGCCACCACAGCCAGCACACCCGTCACCACCTTGGCTAAAAACAAAACATAATCCATCAAACCATGCAACAACATCATTTATCCCCTTGTCCCGTTATAACGTACACGTAGCAGGTGTGCATCAATCAGTGCTCTTGCCAAACTACCCGCTGGCGGCAACACCATGGGTGCATCCGGTTCAAACCAGCGGGCCTCTACGATCTCTGCGGGATCCGGTCGCAATTCGCCCGACAGGTAAGTCGCGTGGTAGCCCAGCATCAAAGAATGAGGAAAGGGCCACGGCTGACTGCGAAAATACTGAAGTTCACTGACACGCAAACCTACCTCTTCAAAAACTTCACGATGCAACGCTTCTTCTGCCGACTCGCCTGCTTCAATAAAACCCGCCAAACAGCTAAAAAACGGCTGAATGAAGCGAACTCCCTGAGCCAACAGCATGGCATCTCCACGCGTTACAAGAACAATGATACAGGGATTGATACGCGGGTAGAAGGCAAGTTGACACGCCGGGCAGGTGCGTGCGCGTTCATGAGGCATAGGCTGTAGCGGAGTTGCACAACGTGAACAGTAACGATGATCGCGGTCCCAGGATAACACTTGAGCTGCCCGCCCAGCCAACGCCTGCAGTTTTTCATCGACCATGAACATAGCTTGACGCAAACTGATGCGTGCTCGCATCGGCATAGTTTCAGCCACCACGTCCATGACCATCACTGGCTGGCCTTTCCAGTAACCTAGCATATGCTCGCCGGTTGCCTGAACATGCAGTCCTTCGCTTTCCTGCTCAAACCTCGACCAGAAAGGGGAACCATGGCTATCT
>JABEVH010000132.1 GCA_013043915.1 Pseudomonadales bacterium | reverse complement strand
GCCGCCAGTGCTTCGACATACAAGGTATCGGAAGATTGCGGATCCTTGCTGCCCGTACTAGCCCAAAGCAGGCGTTGCGGTCTAGCCCCTGCCTTCGCCAAGTGCTGCCAGCGTGTTGATGCCAATAGTTGGCGGTAAGCATGATAGCTGCGCTGAGCGATAGTTATGCCCAGGTGATTGCGCAGAGACTCCGGAATAATGTCATGCACGGCCGTGTCCCAACGACTGACAAACAGCGACGCTACCGATACCACGCCGGGATGCAGGCCGATCTCAAGGCGACGTTCAATGCCGCGCATATAGGCTTCGGCGGCAGCCAGATAGTGCTCGCGCGAAAATAACAGCGTTACATTAATCGGTATGCCCTCAAAAATACACGCCTCCATGGCTTTCAGGCCTGCGGCTGTGCCTGGTATTTTCACGAACAAATTGGGTCGTCCAGCCTGCTCGTGAATGCGCTTGGCTGCATCCACACTGCCCTCAACATCAGCGGAAAGCAGGGGTGATATTTCCATGGAGACCCAGCCATCAAGCTGCTTGCTGGCTTCAAAAACCGGCCTCAGCAGATCTGCTGCGCGACCAAGATCTTCCAACGCCAGTTCGATGAACACCTGCTCTGCTGATTTTCCACGATGCCACTTGTCACGGATGCCTGCATCGTAGGCTGCGCTAGCGCCGATGGCCTGATCAAAGATGGTGGGATTGGAGGTGAGTCCGGTAATAGAAAACTCATTTATGTAGTCACGCAAGGTGCCTTGGTTGAGCATCTCACGCGTAATATTATCTAGCCACAGGCTCTGGCCAAGATCGTGCAAGGCTCGGGTCGTGTTCATGAGTTATACCTCAAATAAGCCAGGTGTTCCGCCACATCGGCCTGGAAATCAGCTAATGTCAGCTCACACACGTTGCCGATATGAGCCATGCTCATATCAGGAGGGGGATTAATGGCATCAGCATTGGTTGCGTTGTAATGCCCCTGATTAACATGAATAGTCGTCAATTTTGTGCCGAGCTGACGTTTCATGAGGGCCAACAATGATTGCTTGTCGTCGATCATCACGTAGTGCTGCGCTGGAAAACGCTGCTCGATCATTTCGACCATAAGTTCCTTGTGCAGAAAAACCAAGACTCGTCCATCAACCGCATCCCAAAGCCCGGACAGCTGTATCTTGCGTGGCTGAAAGATAATGTCACCATCCGAAAGAATCACCAGGGTACCCATAGTGCGCAGGTGCTCGATAACTGCCAAAGCGCGCGGGTAATAACGTTTCCTGAAGGGATAGTCGAGCAAGAATGATGAAAGCTCCAACAGCAAGGGATGTCCTTCATAATCCTTGCGAAACTGTTGCAGAGCCCCTAGGTAATCGGCATAGCCATACTGCTCGCGCAGCCGGCCATATATGGCCCAGTACAGCTCTAACCCGGATTTACCAAAGGCTTGCTGAATGCAGTCAGAAAGATCACTAGAAAACTGATCGTTATCGAGCAGGGTATTATCGACATCGACCAGGAACACTAGTGCAGTCCTGGTTAGCATGGTGGCGCCTCCTCAGCGACGGGGTTATGCCATCCACCCGGGAAGATGCTAGCTGCATCTGCAGGCCCCCAGCTCCCGCGTGCGTATCTGCTAATGCTCCCTACGTGAGTCAAAACAGGATCAATAACACGCCAGGCGGCTTCTACACTTGCGTCGCCGGTAAACAGCGAGGGATCACCGTGAATAGCGTCATAAAGCAGTCGTTCATAGGGCGCCTTATCGGCATGCGATTGGCGCCAGGCGACCAGCTCCACCGGCTGCCCACGCATGCCATCACCCGGCTCCTTAACCCGCACACCCGCAGATATCACCACTTCTGGACTGAGCCTGAAACGAAAATAATTGGAAGTAGCCGCACTGGTCTCGTCAAAAATGTCGAGCGGTGGACATTTAAGATGAACCACTACCTCAGTAGCCGTTATGGGCAGGAACTTTCCAGCCCGGATGTAAAACGGCACACCGGACCAACGCCACGTATCAATATGCAAGCGCAAAGCGACAAAGGTCTCGACCTCCGACCCGGCGGCCACTCCAACTTCTTCTCGATAGCCCTGGAACTGACCACGCACCACATCAACCGGATCTAGCGGCCGCATGGCACGAAACAATCGCAGCTTTTCGGCGCGCATGGAATCAGCGTCACGACCAAGAGGAGCATCCATCGCCAACAGAGCAATCACTTGCAGCAGGTGATTTTGTACCACATCACGCAAAGTTCCGACTTCATCATAAAAAGCACCTCGCCCCTGCACACCAAAGTTTTCTGCCATGGTGATCTGAATATTTTCAACGTAATCACGATTCCATAGAGGGTCAAGAAAGGCATTGGCAAAGCGGAAATACAGCAAATTTTGCACAGCCTCCTTGCCCAAGTAATGATCAATCCGGAATACCGCTGACTCGTCAAATACAGAGTGCAAGGTCTGATTGAGCGCCAGGGCTGATGCCAAATCACGACCATAAGGTTTTTCCACGATGACCCGTGCACCAACAATGCCCTTGGAACTGCCCAGCCCCTCTACCACAGCAGCAAACATGCTGGGCGGAATCGCCAGGTAATACAGCGGCCGCTGGGCCTCGCCTAGGACCCGTTTCAGGCCCTCATAGGTAGCTGGATTGCGATAGTCTCCATCAATGTAACGCAGGAGTTCTGACAACCGGGCAAAGGCAATTTCATCAATGCCCCCATTTTGCACCAGACTTTCGCGGACACATGTACGCAGCTGATCGAGGGACCATTCGGCACGGGCCACACAAATAACCGGTATATCAAGTTCACCGCGCTTGACCATGGCCTGCAGCGCAGGGAAAATTTTCTTGCGCGCCAGATCACCCGTAGCACCAAAAAAAACAAAGGCATCGGAAGTAAGCTGGCTCATATTATCGACCTATCAACCTGCGCCGCCATAACCGGCAGCGGTAATGCCAAAGGTGGTGCATACATCAGAAATACATCAACCTGATGTAGGCGCAGATCATTCTTAAGTGCAAAGGAATTGTCTTGCTGGAGCACGCCATCCAGTGATACCGAAGTTGCGGTCATGGCAGCCTGTTTCCGCTGCACAACCAGGTGATATTCCGTGTCACAGAAACGGTAAATCATGGAAAAACCTGGCCAAGCGACAGGTAGACATGGAATCAAACGCAAGCGGTCCTGCTCAAGTTTGCAACCGAGCAGGGACTCCACAATTAGCCGGTACATCCAACTGGCAGAACCGGTATACCAAGTCCAGCCGCCCCGTCCGGTATGTGGTGGCAAGGCGTAGACATCAGCGGCAAGTACATAGGGTTCAGCCATGTAAATAGCTATGGCCTTTGCCGACTGGGCATGATTGATCGGGTTGATTAGAGCGAGCAGTTCCCAGGCTCGTTTACTGTCACCCAGCGCAGCAAAGGCCATGGCTGACCATACCGCAGCATGGGTGTATTGCCCCCCGTTTTCGCGTACTCCCGGAACATATCCCTTGATGTAGCCGGGGTTCAGTGCCGACTTGTCAAAGGGTGGATCAAGCAACTGGATAAGCCCCTGCTGACGATGCACCAAACGTTGATCGACCGCGTCCATGGCCTGCCTTGAACGTTCAATATCCCCCGCCCCCGATAATACTGACCAGCTCTGCGCTATAGAATCGAGGGAGCAATCTGCATTGGTCTTTGAACCCAGGGGGGTTCCATCGTCAAACCATGCGCGCAAATACCAAGCACCATCCCAGGCATGCTCTTCCATATCTCGCCGCAATTGCCCTGCCACTTCGGTGCATTTCATGGCGAAGGCACTGTCATTGTACCTGCCCGCAACTTCAGAAAATTCATTCAGTACGTGGTAAAGGAAAAACCCCAGCCACACGCTTTCACCCTTGCCCTGAATGCCGACGAGATTCATGCCATCATTCCAATCACCCGAACCCATCAGGGGCAGTCCGTGCTCGCCAAAGCGCAGGCCATGAGTAATGGCTCGGATACAGTGTTCGTAAAGGCTGGCCTCTTCGCTGGAGCGCGCGGGTAAATCGTAGTAGGACTCCTCGCCTCCATTGAGCGAACGCCCCTCGATGAAGTGTACCTTCTCGTCGAGAACACTAGCGTCGCCGGTGCTCAGAACATAACGGCACGTTGCCAGCGGAAGCCATAGGTAATCATCTGAACAGCGTGTGCGAACCCCTCGCCCAATCGGTGGATGCCACCAGTGCTGCACATCACCTTCTGGGTATTGGCGCTCAGCGCAGCGCAGCAAATGCTCGCGCAATAGTCCTGGTTTGGTGTGGACCAAGGCCATGGCATCCTGCAACTGGTCGCGAAAGCCGAAGGCACCACCAGACTGGTAAAAGCCACTGCGCGCCCACAAGCGACAGGCTTGCACTTGATACACCAGCCAGCCATTGGCCAATACATCAAGGGCTAAATCAGGCGTAGTTATCTGCACCGATTGGAGCGTGTGCTGCCAGTAGTTCCTGACTTTCTCCAGAGCTGCCCGTGCTGCTCCTGGCGTTCGCAGACGTAGGGCAAGATGGCTGGCTCCCTCGGGATCGCGGCCGGTGCCGAGCCGGAAGATCACAACCCTTTCCTGTTCATCTGCTAAATCAAACGGTACCTGGATGGCACCACAAGGGTCAAGACCTGCGCCCAACCGTCCTGACAGACGAGCCCTTGTCAGCGCATGTGGTGCCTTGAGCGAACCATTACGACCAAGAAATTCCCGACGATCCCCGGTTAAGGTGCGTGATATATCATCAACATCAAAAAACGCGACTCTACCTTCAAACTCAGTGTTATAGGCATTACGCGCAAAAAGTGCGCCGCTGGCAGGATCTACGCCCGTTACGACATGCATGGCAGATTTCGCTTGAAGATCACCAAGCACCCATTCCACATAACCTGTAGCCGATATCCGACGCATGCGGCCGGAACCATTGCGTACCTTGAGCATGAAAAATTTTACCGACTCTTGTACGTCCACATACACCCACAGTTCCGAATGAATACCGCCTGAGGTATGCTCAAAAACGCTGTAGCCAAATCCGTGCCGAGTCACATAGGGCATCGAGCCGCCACATGGCTGCGGTGTCGGCGACCAGAAGTGGCCGCTTTCTTCATCGCGCAGGTAAATGGCTTCACCGCCAGAGGCTCCGACGGGGTCATCACTACAGGGAGTCAGGCGAAATTCATGTGCATTTTCAGCCCAGGTATAAGCCAGACCAGACTCGGTGACCACGGTTCCAAAATGAGGGTTAGCCAATACATTGACCCAGGGCAGCGGGGTCATTTTGGCTGCCGTGGTGGTGATCACATATTCGCGGCCATCCGCACTGAAGCCACCTAGATCATTGCTGAGAATAAGGTCCTTACGCTGAAGCGTTGGCCCAGCCAACGGGTCCTGACGATGGCTGCGGGTGGTTTGCAGTCGCACTACCTGCTTGTCGACGAAATCACGACGGCTGACCTGATCTACCAGTGTCCCGCGACTGTCGGTAATGACCACACGCGCTACCGTCTGAAGAAGGATGCGATCTTCGCTCGATATTTGCTCGGCAGAGCGTACATATATGCCTCCTGGGCGATCAATAACATTGATTTCAGTGCCCGTTGCAATCAGGCTGACTATTTGTTCATGCAGTTGCTGCCGGTAACTGACATGATCTTCATTCCAGATCACCAGATCCACCGCCAGTCCCTGTAAGCGCCAGCAGGCATGACACTGGATTAACTGTCTAGCTAATTCGATATTGGCACTGCTCGCTATACGCAGAAGGACGATGGGCAGGTCGCCGGAAAATGAAAAGAAAAAGAGCACAGACTGACCACCCCGAATAAGCACCAGCACACTGGCCTCAGCTCGTAGCGCTGCGTTAGCAAAAATAACCGAACCGGCGAGCCGCCGATAAACTTGTGCATCGGCCTCACTGGCGTTGATCTGACGCAGGGTGACACCGCTGTGGGTACTAGCAAGATCAAGCACTCGATCGCCAAGATGCCGGTCCTGATATTTTTCCATTAAGGACTCACAGGCGCTCCGGTTATCGGCAGCCCCAGATATCAACTCAATCGTTGTGGCCTGCCCTGCTTCGAGGATAATTCGGCATCTTATTGCCACAATCGGATTCAGTACCGAGCCCTCTGTGCCAGGCAGCGACGCAAAACTGTCCATCACCTGTGGCAAGACTAAGCTGCGACCACGTCCAATAAAACGCATGCGGTCAGTTTCATAGGAAATACTGCCGACACTGCTAGTGTGGGCAGCCAGCATGTGAAACATCCAGGGTGCCTTTTCATCCTTGGTACGCGGTCGACGCGTACAAAGGATGGCACGGCTAGAACTGATGATTTCTGTTTGTACCAGGAGATTACCAAAGGCCGCTTGCAAGGCTGT
>JABEVH010000131.1 GCA_013043915.1 Pseudomonadales bacterium | reverse complement strand
TCGAAACCCCTCAGCCACCAAACCCCATAAACATATGGCCTTCAAACCATGTTGACCTTAACTTGGGTGGATTGCCCTTTAGGGTCGTGGGTAGTTCACTTTTAATTACAATCGTGCCGTTCATTTCCTGATTTTTCATACAGCCACCAGACGCCTGAATTCGCTATGAGATTGACATGACACAAATTTTCATGAAACACAAATACACCAGGCTCAATAGGCGCTCTTATAACAAAATAATCATACAGTACACCCTGTGTCTTGTTCCAATCAAAAGTCTGTGGATTCCACTCAAAACCTTCATTATCTGCTGGTGGATATTTGTTCTTAAACTGCACCCATGGGGTGTATTCACTGGCTGCATTAAATTCAAAAAAACCATGCTTTTCCGCTTGCTACCATAGGGGGAAGTGAAGATATACTCGAGCCACTGAATATTCACTATCTCTCATGTACATCAACATTAACACCCTTTTACCTTCCTTCATTTTATTTTGTATATCTGTATATCTTGAACTTTCCTGATTAAATAAACTCATAATTATCGCCTGGTTTAACACAAAAACCAAAACCAAACCATAAATAGCGACCCAGGCAAATATTTTACTTCTTACCGGCGCACCATTTAATCTAAAGTCAAATACGAACAAATAAAATGGAACAATAAATGGCGTAAATCTTTCATAAATGAATGCAATATCTAAAAATGAATGAGGAAACACGCTAACCACGAACAAGGAAGCCATAACAGGAATATAGCGAGCCCAGTCTTTGGAAAATCTCCCCCCCACCATGACAGGAAGGCATAATATCCCAGCAAACAAACCCATATACAGGGAAAATGTATTGGTTCCAAATATTAGTGGAAGTGGATTCAGCCTCCACACACCCATGCTAAAGTTTATTTTGCTAGAAATAATTGAATGATTGTTTTTCGTTATATAAAAAAACCATAAAAAAACAACTGGCAGGCTACTTAGAAATGGCAAAACCCTTGATAGGAATTTTTTTGCACTTCTTTCCTGAAACAACAATATTAAAATTGATATTCCAAAAAAGAATGCCCAGACCAGGGCATGGCAAAAAAACAAAAAATTAATAAGCAACGCTACTTTTATTTTATCATACCTGCTCTGCACTTGGTTTTTTCGAATCAAACCACCAAGCAGCATAATACCAACCGGTATTGCTACTATAAAATTCAAAAAACCCCAATTAAATGAAAATCCATATATACTTGGTATCACTAAAAGAGCAAGTAGCTCATTGCTGCCAATTGCCTTCAATACCTTGCCCGTCATGACGGGTGTCGCCATCATTGCGCCAGCCAGTGTAATTTTTATTGCCCATGAAATACTTACAATCATCGATAACATGTATACAATAAAATACCCCAGCAAATAAGGCGTCATCAGGTGTATTTTAAACAAACTTCTATAAGGGAAACTTTGGCTGTGCATCTCTTTGTACAGCTCAATTTGCCCGGCATGTTGAGGAATATCAACACAAGGAGGGTACTGAGAAAGAAATAAAGGCAAAACAGAAACCGCAGATATAACCAGAACAATCCATGCATTATTTCCAAATAAGCCTAAATTAAATTTTTTAATTCCATTTGTAGAGTGATAATTAATTTGCAAGTAAAATTTCCTTATATCATTGGCTGGCTTTTGTTATCCACAAAAACTAATTATCCACTTAAAATAAGTTACAATATTACGGCCATAAATTTGCATGATTTATTTCTTAATACCCTCATATCCTGAGTATACATCACGGCGAATCAACTCATAGCCCTGGAATTTGTCTGTCAATGAAAATATGAGCAACGCTCTATGGTACCGCCCCATAAAGAAAGCATACTTATGATTTTCTGGTCTGTCCTCTGGATGTTGCTTGAGCCAGTCCAACCAAACCATATTGCCTGAGCTGCCAAGCCAATGCCGAAGTGACATCTGATTTTTTATATTCTGTAAGGGAGAGTCCTGAGCTTGAATAGACTCGAGTAGATTCCATTGCGCTGAAGCAGGTATACCTTGCTGGAGTATCAAAGCAAGCGTATGTTTTATTTCCTGAGGCTTAGGAACTCGTACATATATAATCGGTGGATGCTCTGGTGAGAGCGTAGATAATCTCCTCACATCCCAACCAGCAGCACGATAGGAAGAGGCCGTGGCTGACTGAAAAAAACCATAACCATAGTTATCCGCCACCGGATGCTGTTGAAATACTTTGTATAGCCCCCAACCCATCACCGTAAACTGTATGCTTATGAGTATGGTCATATCCATAACCAACAGGCGTCTTGCCTTATTGGGAGCGTAGACCACCACAAATAAAAGTGGCCCCATGACAAAATCAACAGCTGCAACAATTCTCCATCCCTGCCAACCGCCATCTGCCATGAAATGAAAACTGGGGAACAAGACATAGCTCAGCACGCCTGTCCCCAGTGCAAAAACTAACCAAAGTAGAAAACTATAACGCGCTGCCTTGAGTTTGGCCCAGAAAATATCCTTACCCTGCAACATGACGGCTTACCTCCTATGAACATATTTCTCATACCTCATAGATAGTAAGACTGGTCCCCTAAATTTCAAGGGCGGTCATCCATTAATCGACGCTTACTCACCACAAAATCTTCTTTGGAAAGGCCCATGCTCAGTGCGTACGACGTCGCAATATAAATAGATGAGTAGGTTCCGACAAAAATACCGATAAGCATGGCAATCGCGAACCAGTGCAGGGCCGTACCCCCGACAAACAGCAGCGCTAGAACAACCAGCAACACGGTGGTTATGGTCTTTAACGTACGCCTTAATGTCTCCGTGAGTGAAATATTGACAACCTCCAGAGGGGTTGCCTTGCGTAACTTTCTAAAGTTTTCGCGTATACGGTCAAACTCAACAATGGCCTCATTCAAAGAATAGCCTATGAGAGCCAGGACAGCAGCCAAGACGGTTAAATCGAACGGCAGATGAAATAGCGAAAATATGCCCACGGTAAATAACACGTCATGGCTCAATGCCATCAGTGCTCCGAATGCAAAGTTGAACTTGAATCGAAGAGCCACAAACATGGCCATCAGCCCCAAGGCCAGTAACACCGCCAAGACAGATTGCTGATACAGTTCGCTGCCTACTTCACTGCCGACACTATCCACGGATTTTAGGATAGCTGGATTGCTAGCGGAGTTCACGGCATTGACAACATCCTGACCTATGTTGGCATGAGTAATCTTTTGCGGCGGGAGCCTGACCAAAACATCACTAGCCTTACCAAGATGCTGAACAACCAGATCTTTAAATCCAGCTGCCTGCAAATGCCCCATGACATATTCTTGGGAAACAGCTTGGCTAAAATTCAGCTCAACGGAAGTTCCTCCCGTAAAGTCCAGCCCCAGATTCAAACCGCGAAAGATGATCGACAGCAAGCAAATCACCAGCATGATGCCTGATACGATACCTAAGGGTTTACGAAAACGCATGAAATTGATGACTTTAAGTTCCTTGCTCATCGCCAGTCCCCTAGATGGAAAGCCGGGCAACGCGCCGGCCACCATAAATTCTGTTAATAAGAGCACGGGTCACCGTGATCGCCGTGAACATGGATGCGATGATGCCGATAGCCAGAGTCACCGCAAACCCTTTAACCGGACCTGCGCCCATGGCAATAAGAATGCTAGCGACAATGAGAATCGAAAGATTAGAGTCTAAAATCGTAGTAAAAGCTCGATCATACCCGGCAATAATGGCTGCATGTGGCGATAATCCCACATCGACTTCTTCTCGTATGCGCTCAAAAATCAACACGTTTGCATCCACAGACATGCCTACTGAAAGGACTATACCGGCAATACCAGGCAAGGATAGTGCGGCTCCAAAGGCCCCCATCAGGGACATCAGAATGGCCAAGTTGAGCAACATGGCCAATACCGAAGTGACACCAAATATCCGGTAATTAGCAATCATAAAGATCACCACCAACACCAAACCCAGTATGGTTGAGCGCACGCCTTTATCGATATTTTCCTGACCTAGGCTCGGCCCCACGGTACGTTCTTCCACAAAATACATGGGCGCAGCCAATGCTCCCGCGCGTAAAAGCAGGGCAAGCTCGGCAGCTTCTGCCGGGGAATCAAGTCCCGTGATACGAAACTGCGAGCCCAGTACTGACTGAACCGTTGCCACGTTAATGACTTGTTTTTCCGTATAAGGCTGGCGTATTTCTACATCCTTGCCCTGAGCATCCTTTTGATAAAGCGTCCGCATTTTCTGTTCAACAAAGAGTACGGCCATGCTGCGGTACAAATTATTACGCGTTGCATCGGTCATCAGGCGTCCACCACGTCCATCCAGCGTGATATCCACCTGCGGCCTTGAGTACTCATCAAATCCTGCGTGAGCGCCTGATACCCGGTTCCCGGTAACAATGGCATGTTTTTGTAGCAATACAGGAGGACGTGCATTGTCTTTAAAGGGGAACCACTCTGTCCCTGGAGGTGGAGGCGCATTGGGGTCGGCATTTTCATGCTCCCAGTCAACAAATCTAAATTCCAAGGTTGCCGTGCGCCCCAAGACACGTTTGGCTTCAGCGGTATCCTGAACCCCTGGCAGTTCAACGACAATTCGATTGGCTCCCTGGCGCTGCACCACTGCCTCTGCGACACCGAGCTCATTGACACGACTTCTAATGGTGTTTAGGTTCTGATTTAGGGCATCATCGGTAATTTCATGCAAGCGGGCAGGAGCCAGACTTAGGGTCACAAAATAACTACCATCTTTATCCAGATTGCTTTGTATAAATTCGGGAAACTCCGTGTGCAAAACTACCGAGCCTTGATCTCGATCTGCAGGAGCATCAAACTTGACCATAAGACTTTGGTCCGCTTGCACAACCCCCCGATAGCTGACTTTAGCTTCGCGCAGCTTGCCCTTGATGTCTTCAATATAAGACTCCATCCGGACGGACACCGCTTTATCTAAGTCAACTTCCAGTAAAAAATGAACTCCACCACGCAAATCAAGCCCCAGCTTCATGGGGTCAGCATGCAGCATCTTTAACCACGAAGGTGTTGTAGGAGCCAAATTAAGCGCCACCACATAGCTATCCCCCAAGGCACGACGTATCGCATCCTGAGCTCTGAGCTGATCTTCGGACGTATGCAAACGTATGAGTATGCCATTGGCCTGCCTTTCTGCTGGCTGAGCCGCCACCCCAGTGGCAGAAATTGCAGCCATGGCCTGCTGCACAGCTCCATCGCTAACCTGCACCCCGGCTGATGAACCGGTAATCTGAACAGCCGGTTGGTCGGGATAAAGATTAGGTAGTGAATAAATCACGCTGACCACAACAATGGCGATGATCAGCAACTCTTTCCAACGAGGATAACGCATGGTTTGTCGTCCGAAATCCGGCAAATGGGAGATTATTTATACTGTTTTTAGGGTGCCTTTGGGCAAGGTTGCCTGGATACTCTGTCGTTGCACACGCAATTCCAGTCCAGTCGCCACCTCAATGATCAAGAACTCATCACTGAGCTTAGTCACACGTCCTAGCAGACCTCCGGCAAAAACCACTTCGTCTCCTTTAGCCAAAGATTGAAGCATATCCTGCACCTGTTTTTGCTTTTTTTGCTGCGGACGTATCGACATGAAATACATCACAATAAAAACGGCGGCCATCGTAACCAGCAGGGGCCAGGGTGTTCCCGCAGCCTGACCCGTAGGCACATCCGTCGCTGCCTGAGCAGAAGAAATCAGAAAACTCATTTAAAACTCCTGATAGTAAAGGTTAAAGTGACACATTCTGGCTACGAGCGGTATAAAACGTTTCTACGAAGCGCTGCAATTTACCCTGTTCAATGGCTGCGCGCAAACCCGCCATGAGTTCCTGATAGTAATGCAGATTATGTATCGTGTTTAGCACGGCACCAAGTATCTCTCCCGAGCGATCAAGATGATGCAGATAAGCTCTGGAAAAATGCTGGCAGGTATGGCAAGTACATGAGGGATCGACAGGACGAGGATCATCACGATGTACCGCATTTCGTAATCTAAGCACTCCCTGGCGGGTAAATAGGTGAGCGTTACGAGCATTGCGGGTCGGCATCACGCAATCGAACATATCGATACCTCGGCAAACGGCCTCAACGATATCTTCCGGCTTGCCCACGCCCATCACATAGCGAGGACGATCTACCGGCATCAAAGGAGGAATCGTATCCAGGATAGCCAGCATTTCTTCTTTAGGCTCTCCTACGGAAAGACCGCCTAGTGCGTACCCATCAAAGCCAATCTCGACTAAAGCCTGCAAGGAACGCTGCCGCAAGTCGCTATACATCCCCCCCTGCACGATGCCAAAGAGGGCGTGGGGATTTCCAGCATGGGCATCCCATGAACGCCTTGCCCAGCGCAAACTTAGCTCCATGGACTGCTCGGCTTGGGTATGCGTCGCGGGATAAGGCGTACATTCATCAAAGATCATGACAATATCAGAGCCCAGGTCCCTCTGAATTTGCATGGAGATTTCAGGACTTAAAAACACTTTGGAGCCGTCAATGGGGGACTGAAAACTTACCCCCTCCTCACTGATTTTTCTGAGAGCCCCCAAACTGAAGACCTGAAATCCGCCAGAATCAGTCAGGATCGGCCCTGGCCACTGCATAAAATCATGCAAGTCGCCATGGCGACGTATAACCTCAGTGCCTGGGCGTAGCCATAAATGAAAGGTATTGCCCAGGACAATCTCTGCCCCTGTCGCTTTGAGATCGCGTGGCATCATGCCCTTAACTGAACCATACGTACCCACCGGCATGAAGGCAGGGGTCTGCACCACACCCCGAGGAAACGTTAAGACTCCACGACGGGCCTTACCGTCGGTAGCCTGCAGATCAAACTGCATGGCTAACCTCCTGACGCTCCAGTAACATGGCATCACCATAACTGAAGAATCGATAGCCCTGCTCAATGGCACAACGGTATGCATCCAGCATGCGATCCCTGCCCACAAACGCAGCTACCAGCATCAGCAAGGTTGAACGCGGCAGATGAAAATTGGTAATCATGGCATCCACGACCCTGTAACGGTACCCGGGACTAATAAAAATTGAGGTTTCATCCTGCTTGGCGCGCAGCATTCCCGATGCTGCCGCAGACTCCAAGGCTCTTGCTGAGGTGCTGCCTACGGCGATAACCCGCCCTCCCCGTTCACGACATTGACGTATGGCTTCTACGGTAGCCTCAGTAACATCAAACCATTCCTGATGCATGACATGATCTTCAATTCGATCTGATCGAACTGGCTGGAAGGTACCCGCACCGACATGTAGCGTTACATAAGCGGATGCCACCCCCTTCTCAGCCAACTTATTTAAGAGTGGTTGGTCAAAATGAAGTCCGGCGGTCGGTGCAGCCACAGAACCAGGCATCTCGGCATAAATCGTTTGGTAGCGTTCACGATCCATCAGCTCTTGTGCTCGTCCTAGATAAGGAGGGAGCGGCACCTCACCTAATCGCTCCAGAACCTGTGTAACTATTTCAGGAAATTCAAGACAGAAGAGCTCTCCATCCCTACCAAGCACCTTGAGTTCTGTTCCATCCTGAAGATAAATCATCGAATCTTGGCGAGGAGCCTTACTGGCTTTAAGATGTGAGCGCGCTCGGCAAGGTGCATCAATGCGCTCTATGAGCATTTCCACCTGTCCACCGGTCGCTTTCTTGCCGAATAATCGGGCAGCCATGACTTGAGTGTTATTAAACACCAGCAAGTCCTCTGGGCAAATAAACTGAGGTAGATCCGTAAAACGTTGGTGATGCAAACCGGAGTCTGACACAACCAGCAGGCGCGAGCCGCTACGTTCGCTCGATGGATATCGAGCGATCAACTCATCCGGCAACTCATAGTCAAAATCATCAACCAACATGGGACATGCGCCTGTAAAGGGCGCAAATTGTACCAGAACAAGGACAAAAACAGGATTGCTTGTTTACCTACCTTACAATCCCTGTTTTTTTGACCTTTTAGCTAGGCATGAGGCGGCTGCTCATGCTTTTTTCAGAAAACAGGTTTTTAGCACCAAGCCTTTGACCTTATCAGCATTGCATTCAATTTCTTCTTCATCAGAGGTCAATCGTATGTTCTTGATGATCGTCCCTCGTTTTAAGGTCACGGACGTTCCCTTGACCTTAAGATCCTTGATGACCATGACCGAATCACCGGCATTAAGCAAAGTACCATTGCTGTCTTTAACGTCCACACGTTCTCCTTATCTTTCATCCAACATTAATGATTTAGCTTTCAACACTCCAACTCATCCCTCTCCCTTCCTGCATGACAAGAAAAGCCAGCATACTGACCAGACCAGCGGCAACGATATAAAGTCCTATGCCCAGCAAACCGACATGGATACTCAACCATGTCGCTAGATACGGTGCCAATGAAGCCCCCAGAATTCCGGCAAGATTATAAGCTAATGCTGTACCGCTATAGCGTACCGACAAGGGGAATAATTCCGTCAGCACTGCACCCATAGGGCCATACAAAGCCCCCATCAAACCCAAGGCCATACTTAACCAAGTCAACAAGATCCCAGAATGCCCGGGCTGCAACATCAAGGACATCGCCAAACCACAGGGCAAGGTCAGCAAACTCGCTATGATGACCACGGGACGCCGACCGACACGATCGGCAAGCCAGGCTGAAATCGGTATGGCTATCGCCATAAAAACAACGGCGGTACACTCCAAAGCTAACATACGAGACTGCGGTATATGCAGAATATGCGACCCATAGCCTAGACAAAATACGGTGCTAATGTAGAACAGGGCATAACATGACACCATGGACAAACTGCCGATAAGTACGGATCGTCTATGCTCTCGCATGAGCAAAACTAACGGAACACGTTGGGTATTTTCCTTAGTGTTGGCCTTCATGAATTGAGGGGTTTCTGCCAGCGTCACACGCATCCCTAAGCCAATGGCCAACAAAATGGCACTGGCAACAAAAGGCAAGCGCCAACCCCATGTTAAAAAATCCTGTGCTGAGAAATATCGCGTTACTCCATAAAAAGCAGCATTAGTCAAAATAAACCCAAAAGGAGCGCCTAACTGGGGAAACATGCCATACCAAGCCCTACGGTGATCAGGCGCGTGCTCAGTGCAGACTAAAGCTGCACCCCCCCACTCGCCGCCTAAGCCTAGCCCTTGACCCAAACGCAATAAACACAGCAGCAACGGCGCCATAATCCCCCATCGGGAATAGTCAGGTAGAAAACCAATACAGGTAGTAGATATACCTGTCAGCATCAGGGTAGCTATCCATGTGCTTTTACGCCCGAAACGATCTCCCCAATGACCAAATATCGCTGCACCCACAGGACGCGCCACGAATGCTAGTGCGAAGGTAGCCAGCGCACTTAAGGTCTGTCCTGTCGCAGACTGTCCTGGAAAAAAAGCCGGCCCCAGCACCAGGGCAGATGCTGTGCCATAAATATAAAAATCATAAAATTCAATCGTTGTACCCATCAAACTGGACCATAAAATGCGTGTTTTCAAATCGCTCTCCACGCATCCGGTCCATAACCATGAGCCCACAAGACCTGTCTTTTGATTGATATCATCGGTGCTAAACCTCCCCATGTCTAAAGACAGGGGGTTCTAAGGGCGAACCCGATGGGGTCTCCTGGCTCTCATCTTGCGACTACAGCATCCCGGCCATGACCAACGGCAAGCCCTCTTTTGCAAACGACCCGCTCTGACGGTATCGCTACCGTAATTTTG
>JABEVH010000130.1 GCA_013043915.1 Pseudomonadales bacterium | reverse complement strand
GTCCACGAGTCGAAAGTTGTCAGCAACGTAGCTGATACTGCACCCAAAGTCGATGTGGGTGGCAAGGTGATGCGTTCCAGTGGTGATATTGCACGTGGCTTTGATAAGTTCAATGGAGCATTGCAAGCGCTCTATCAACGTGCCCTTCGTGACAACCCCGATTTGCAGGGCAGTGTAACCTTGAAACTGACCATCACCGCCGATGGTAGCGTTTCCGATTGCCAGATAGTCTCCAGCCAGCTTAATAATGTTGACCTTGAGGCTAAAATTGTCATGCGGGTAAAGATGTTCCACTTTGACCCTATCACTGGGGAAACATGGACAGGAACACATACCATTAATTTTCTACCTCCAGCATAATACCTGTAAGCAGTTCCAACGTTTGACTGGAACTGCTTTTCTGTTCCTAAAAACTGGCGCTGAATCGCGCATAGGATTTATCCGCGCTTGGTTGACGAGCTTAGGCATCTAACACAAACCTACTAAACATCCCCATGGATAAATCCAGGGGGCTTCTCGCGTAATTGGGTGATCACGACAAATTTGGAATTTCTACTCGCAGATAGTGCGATATTTTACATTTGCTTCGATAAATGGGTACGTTAGCACACAGAGCAAGATCTGATGTGCTGCCATAGTGCTGGCATGTTCTACACTATCTTGGAGCAAAGAGCGGTTGTATAGCCATTGACTGCCATCATATGGTCAGATGCTTGCTTCTAAACGAGAGGGTCCTATGTTAAAAGGAATTGCTGCTGGAGTTGCTTTATCACTCCTTATTGCCTTGATCGCGGCTTACGCGTTGCTGCATAGTGGACTGATTCCAGCGAATGCTGATGCTAAACCAAGTCAGCTGGAAACATGGATGGCTCGTACATCGCTGGATGCAACACTTTCTCGTTTAGCCCCCAAAGTGCCTAATCCAGTCGCGTTGACTGATGAGAATCTACTCCATGGAGTCCAAATTTTCGCGCAGAACTGCGCGATTTGTCATGGCTCTGCGAAGGGAGCTGCATCACCCTCTCCAGTGGCACTAGGTCTTTATCAAAAGCCCCCGCAGTTGGCGACAGATGGGGTTGAGGATGACCCGGAAGGTTATTCATTTTGGAAGATTAAGCATGGTATTCGTCTGACGGGCATGCCTTCATTTGGGTTTACCCTCAGTGACCAGCAGATTTGGACGTTAGCGCTTTTCCTTAAGCACATGGATCAGCTTCCACCTAAGGTACTCCAGACTTGGCAGAACGTAAAAAATTGGCCCACGGTTGAACCGTATGCATCAAACCGGAACTCATCCCATGATGAGGTAGGGAATAAGCTAAGTCAGCAGGGCCTCGAGTCGCAGGGGATGCATGGCAACTGATATCAGAATTATATCTATCTACGTTCCTTCTGGAAAAAACACGCCTTCCATCCATCCAGTTTTCTGCCACACGGGTCAAAGTGTCCATGATTTCACCGGTCAGGATTACAAAATCGGCATGGGCGCCGACAGTTAATCCTTGCCTATGCCGGCCATGAAGTTGTGCTGCAGATCCTGACAGTTATTATCAGTAGATGCACCTCAGTCTTAAATGTTGGCAAGGCCCAACATACAAGCTATTCACTACAAATCTAGCGATCGCCCTGCTAAGGCCATATCGAG
Source organism: Pseudomonadales bacterium (assembly GCA_013043915.1). Lineage (GTDB taxonomy): Bacteria > Pseudomonadota > Gammaproteobacteria > Pseudomonadales > Moraxellaceae > JABEVH01. The sequence continues at coordinate 2,137 of JABEVH010000130.1, read as the reverse complement.
AACCATATCGGTGAGGTCATCTAAGGTCATGGATTTCTCGGGGCGATACCAATTGCCTGTCCATGCAATGGCTCCAGCAAGCAAACGACGCCAGAAGAACGGAGGATGCTGAATGATGCCCTGTTGCTGCAATTGCGTCAGTACCTGCAGCCAGGCTGCTTCATACTCATCACGTAATGCCAATACTTGCAGCTGCCGTTCAGGCGTCAGGGCATTCCACTCATAGACCAGTACAGCCATGGCCTCTCCGGTAGGCCCCAAGATAGATTCCAATTCACCACGTATCAGGGCACGTAGTTGCAACCTGGGAGAGCTTGCCTCTGCCATGGCTGCCTTCATGCGCGCAAAATTATATCGTATGGCTTCTTCCATCACGGCACAGAGGATGTCTTCTTTGCTGCTGAAATGATGAAACAACGAACCACTTTGTATGCCTACAACACGGGCTAAGTCACGTACGGTGGTACGGTTGTAGCCCTGATGACGAAACAAATGGGCAGCGGCCCGCAATACACGACCACGCGGACTATCATCCAGCCCTCCCATCACGGGAATATCCTCTAACGCCTTGATAGCCATACTATTCATGAATAATCCTGTGGTTTCGCGTTATTAAATTCTAACATTTTTTTGTAATTCTTAGAGCCAGCCACTTTACAAACCAAGCGCTTGCTTTGTATCTTAGTACGACATGAACAACAAGGCTAGTCATCATGCAAAATTCCAGCGATGAACGGATCATACGCATAGGTTGCGCAGCAGGATTCTGGGGAGATACCAACACAGCTGCTTTCCAGCTGGTCAAACACGCCCCTATCCAGTACCTGGTTTTTGATTACCTGGCTGAGATCACCATGTCCTTGCTAGCCAAGGCCAGAGATAAAAACCCTGAGGATGGCTATGCCACGGATTTCGTGACTCGCGTGATGGCTCCTTTATTGCCTGAAATTGCTCGCAAAGGCATCAAAGTCGTCAGTAATGCAGGTGGTGTTAATCCGCTCAGTTGTGCCCGCGCGTTGGAACAACTCATCAGTGCAGCAGGACTTACTCTGAAGGTCGCTGTGGTTAATGGTGATGACCTGCTTACGCAAGCGGCTGAACTCAAGCAACACGGTATCGTGGAGATGTTTGATGGCCGCCCCCTGCCCGATCAGCTCACAAGCATCAATGCTTATCTGGGAGCGCAACCGGTACGTGCCGCCTTAGGCGCAGGGGCTGACATCGTGGTAACCGGACGTATCGTGGATTCTGCCCTGGTACTTGGACCCCTGATGCATGAATTTGGCTGGTCTGAAACCGATTATGATCATTTGGCTCAAGGCTCTCTCGCTGGCCATCTGATTGAGTGCGGGGCACAATGCACCGGAGGTAATTTTACCGACTGGGAAAGCGTTCCAGGCTACGAGAACATGGGATTTCCGGTAGCGGAATGTTTTGCTGATGGGCGTGTCATCATCACTAAACCTGAGAAAACCGGAGGTTTGGTCAGTACCGCTACCGTAGGTGAGCAACTGGTCTATGAAATCGGCGATCCTGCTGCCTATATGTTGCCTGATGTCATCTGTGATTTTACCCACGTTCATCTTACCCAGATTGGTGAAAACAGGGTTTTAGTAGAAGGTGCCCGTGGGCTGCCGCCATCACCTACCTATAAAGTTTGTGCAACCTATCTGGATGGGTACCGTGTCAGTGCCAGTTTCATGCTCGGCGGCCAGGACGCCCGACGCAAGGGCGAACGTGTCGCTCAAGCCATCTTGAGCAAGGTTCAGCATGTCATGGGGCAGCGCGGCGCTCCCCCGTTCACCGAAACCTGTATTGAGATTCTGGGTAGCGAATGGACGTATGGTGAACATGGCCAGATGCAGGACTCGCGTGAAGTGGTGGTCCGACTCACAGCACGGCATTTTATCAAGGAAACCCTGATGTTTCTGGCTTCAGAAATTGCTCAGGCAGCAACCGGCATGGCTCCTGGTATTACCGGCATTGTTGGAGGGCGCCCCAAAGTAGCCCCTGTTATACGCCTGTACTCTTTTCTGTTGAATAAATCCGAAGTACAAGCTCAGATTCATATCAACGGCCAGACTGAATTGATTCCTCAACATCCGGGTCAAACCCGTACAGATACTCAATCTATGTC
>JABEVH010000129.1 GCA_013043915.1 Pseudomonadales bacterium | reverse complement strand
GGATGAAGTTAAAGCGAGGGACTTGCGTCACCGGTTTCCCGGTCTGGTTGCTTACTCGCAAGCAGGAGGATACAAACTGGCTGCAGGCTGGCTGATTGATTATGCCGGTTTGCGCGGGCAAGGTAACCAGCATGTGGGTTGTCATGCTGAACAAGCTCTGGTACTCGTCAATCGGGGAGGAGCCAGCGCTTCTGATGTGCTGGCTTGGGCGCGGCATGTGCAAGCGCGGGTTCAAGATGTTTTTGGCATTGTGCTTGAGATTGAACCCCGTATTTACTGAAAATGGCGACTGGCTGGGTGAGGCTTTAAGAACTCAGGCGAGCGCTCACGGTCATAGACGTGCAGCAGGTTGGGGGTCTCTTTGAAGCGTTTGTAGGCCCATTGATAATCACTGGGCAACAGTCGGATAACATTTTCTAGGGTTCGGTTCATGCCGCGAACTGAGATATTGATGTCATCGCTGAAAAAATCGGCATCGGGCTCCTGAAAGTACAAATCAAAACCTTCACCTGCAGCACGGCGCAGGGCAAACATGACAATCACGGCGCAATGCGTGCGTTGCCAAAGTTTGGAGGCAAGGACGGTACTTAAGGTCTCGATGCCAAAGAACTCGGCATAGACTCCGCCCTGGATCTGGGGGACATGGTCCGGCAGTATGGCAGCAAAACCATTGCGTTTAAGTGCCTTGAGCAGTGCCCTGACTCCGCTCTCATCGGTGGCCACCAACGTGGCATCAAGACGGCTGCGCGCCTCATGAACAAAGGCATCAACGCCGGGTTCTTTGGTGGGTTTGTACATGATGGTGGTATGCACAAACTGGTTGGTCCATGCATTCATGAACTCCCAGTTGCCGAAGTGAGGGACTAGAGCAATGGTGCCTTTGCCCCCAGCCAGAGCGCGTTTGAAAATATCCTCTCCATGAACCTGACGTATCATGCTTATACTATAGGCTGGGGGCATGCCCCAGCATTTGGCAAACTCCAGAAACGTGATGGCATTGGCCTGTAGGCAAGCTAGCGCTGTACGCTGTACCCATGTCTTGGACTGATCGGGAAAACACAACTCCAAGTTGCGCCTGGCCACAAAGACAGGGGTGATGCCTGGCAAAAAACGCGCCAAATAACCCACGCCAGCGCCGAGACGTTGTAGCCAGGCCAAGGGCAGCCGGGCTAAAAAACGCAGCAGTCCAAGATAAAAGCGGTCGCGTAAGGACAGGGTAGGGGGAGAGCTGTTCATGGCTACCTACAAAAAGATTTATATGACAGTCGTAAATGATAGGCAAATGCAACGGTCTTATAAAGGAAAAACTGTAAAAGTCAGGGCATTGAAAATGCCATGTGTCTCAACCCCACGACCGCGAGAATCCCCTCGCTTTCCGTCCCTACGGGATCTTCGATAGACCACAATCTTTTCAGTGGTAGACATGGGGGAGGTTTAGGAATACCTATCGATATCATGGAGTCATAGGGGTGTATTAATTGGAGGCTGGGGTCGGAATCGAACCGGCGTCGGCGGAGTTGCAGTCCGCAGCATAACCACTCTGCTACCCAGCCTGGGAGGTACGCTTGCAGGGGCGCAATCTTATGCAGCTTACTGACTTTCGTCAAGAGGCTTGCTGTTATCTGAAAGGTGCACAAGAGTTCTCAAGAAACTATGACAATAAAAGCTACAATTAGGTCGGGTCCACTTGTGGTCAGGGAAGATTTTCGCTACTTTCTGCCGAGGGGATATGCAAAACTCACCAAAATATCAGGCGGTTTGAGGTGGTGGAGCTTCTTGAGTGGCTGCTCCTAAGGATGAGGAATAACGTGCTGTATTGCTGGCGGCTGATGCTAAGCGAGGGGAATGCAGCTTGACGAGGTCATGTTTTTATACAGGAGGAGTGGGATCGGGTTGAGATGGTTCAGCCTGCGGTGTTGTTGCCGGTGGATCCTGCGCATAACGGATGAAATGGTTTCAGAATCTTTCTATTTGGTTCAAAGTGATGTCGATTGCCCTGATCGGGCTCTCGGGGTTTTGCTTATATCTGGCGTTTACCTACCTGGCGAGTACCGATATGCAGATTCAGGTATCGTCGGGCCGACGCCTGGATATGCCTGTGATGTGGGATGTTGCCGTTATCGATAAGAACTTGGCTAGTCTGGCTGGCCTGTATGAACAGGCCGGGCTTACTCGGTCGGAAGCTCCGTTGTTGCAGGCTCAAGTATTGGAGCATACGCTGGATGCCGAGATGGTGACGTTGCTTGATTACGAGCCTCAGTTGCAAGAGCGTGTGCGTGTGGCCTTGGATGAGTATCGCCACTATGCCAGTTTTGCTCGCGCCGGAGCAGAAGCGGTGGTCTATGGTCGTCTTCCTGGTGTTCAGGATATAGACCCCAGGACTGTGGAGCAGTTACGGACCCAGTTGCAGACGGATCTAAAAGGGATTCAGATTCAAGCTTTTGACTTGCTAAAAGCGCGTATGTATAGCGTGGAACAACAGAGCCGTATTGTCTGGGTCATTGGAGGAACGGTGGGCGGTTTGCTAGCTGTTTTGCTGCTAGTGGTCTCGACGGTTATTATCAAACGATTGATAGTCAAACCTCTGCACGCGGCTGCAGAAGCCGCTAACCGGATTGCCTTGGGGGATTTTAATGTACGTCTTGAGGCAGGGTCACGCGATGAGCTAGGTCGGTTATTACAGGCTCTGATCAAGATGCGCGATAGTCTGGCTCAGCGTTTTGAATCGGATAGACGAGCTGAGTGGGTTAAAACCTGTGTTGCTGAGTTGACTACGCATATCCGCGGAGACCTCGATGAGGAAGCAATTGCCAGTACGGTCCTGAATCATCTGGTTCCTGCGCTGCATGCTCAGGTTGGGTTGCTCTACGTTTTTCAAAAAGATCGGCTGAACTTGCTGGGTAGCCATGCGCTGGTGCGACGCAAGAATTTGTCTAATAGTTTCAGATTGGGTGAGTCGCTGGTTGGTCAGGCGGCACTTGAGCGGCAGCAGATCGTGATCGAACATCTGCCAGATGATTATCTGGTCATCGCTTCGGGCATGGGGGAAAGCACACCATGTCAGGCGGTCGTTACCCCGATTGTGCATGAAGGAGAGTTGCGAGGTGTTATTGAGATTGGCTCATTGTCTGTCTTCTCAGATGATGATCTGGAAATCCTGCGTTTGTCGGTGGAAAGCATCGCTATCGCATTAAGCTCTGCGGCAGCAAGGTTTGCTTTAAGCGAGGCCCTGGAGCAACAACAGGCACAAGCCCGGCGTATGGAAGATCAACAGGAGCAATTGCGAGAAGTCAATGATGATCTGGAATCGCAAGCCATACAGATAAGTGCTTCTGAATCTAAGTTACAGCAGCAGCAAGAGGAATTGCGACGCGCTTATACCGAGTTGGAAGAGCAGGCTCAAGCCTTGCGTGCCTCTGAGGAAGGCTTACAGGCGCAGCAGGAAGAGCTTCGCGTTATCAATGAAGAGCTTGAGGAGCAGGCTAAATTACTGGCCGAACAGCGGAATGAATTGCTGCAGAAAAATGAGCAGTTGGAGCGTACCGGTGAACTCATGGAGGAAAAGAACCGCCTTCTTGAGCAAAGTAGCCGTTACAAATCCGAGTTTCTCAGCACTATGTCGCATGAGTTGCGTACGCCGCTAAATAGTATCCTGATTCTATCCAACGCATTGGCGGAAAATAAGCAAGGCAATTTGGGAACCAAACAGATTGAGCATGCCCAGGTTATTCATTCTGCCGGATCGGATTTGCTAACGCTGATCAATGACATTCTTGATATCGCTAAGGTCGAAGAAGGCAAGATGCAGTTGGTTATCGAGAAATTGCCGATTGTTGAAATGGCAGAAGATCAGCGGCGCTGCTTTTCAACGGTCGCTAATCATCGCGGACTGACGTTTGAGGTCAAGATTGATGCAGGTGTTCCAGAGGCCATTTATACCGATCGTCAGCGCCTTGAACAGATATTGCGTAATTTCTTTTCCAATGCTTTTAAATTTACCCATCATGGTGGTGTCACGCTGCATATTCACCGACCAGCAGAAGGCGTGAAGTTCCGGCGCATGGAGTTAGACCCAGGCCAGGTCGTCGCTTTCTCGTGCGTCGATACCGGTATCGGTGTGCCGTTAGTCAAGCAGGAACTTATTTTTGAAGCATTTCAGCAAGCTGATGGTACGACAAGTCGCAAATACGGTGGTACAGGACTGGGGTTGACCATTTCACGAGAGCTAAGCCATTTGCTAGGTGGCGAGGTGCAGTTGCATAGTGATGGTGAAGCCATGGGTTCGACGTTTACCCTCTATCTTCCTGTAGGTCAAGAGGTGGTGCCAGGTACGGAAGAAGAAACAAAGGCCGATGAGGAACAACCGGATCGCAATAGTCCGATCTTGCCCAAACGCATCCATGACGAACGTACTTTGCTTGTGGTAGATGATGATGCCGGGTTTGCCAATGTGGTGGCTGATCTGGCGCGTGAGTACCGATTTAAGGCTCTGGTTGCTCATGATGGAGAGACCGGGGTGGTGATGGCGCGAGAGTTTCAACCTGATGCCATTATTCTGGATCTGGGATTGCCCGGGATAGATGGTTTGGAAGTCATGCGTCAGCTTAAGGCAGATCCTGTGACCAAGGCTATTCCTGTACACTTTTTCTCCGGGCGTGATGAAAAGGAAAAAGCCTTAGGTCTGGGTGCTCAGGATTATTTGCTCAAACCGGTTAACCTGCAACAGATACAGTCTACGTTCGAAAAACTTCAGTCCAGCACTTCTCGTCCTTTCCGTCGGTTGCTGGTCGTAGAAGATAGCAGTATTCAACACGATGCCATTGTTGAGTTATTTGCTGAACATCAGGTGGAAGTGAGTATCTGTGGTAGCGGGGGAGAAGCCCAGAAACGTCTGGCTCAAGATAGTTTCGACTGTATGATTCTGGATTTATCCTTGCCTGATATGGATGGTTTTTCCTTGCTGGAAACACTGCATAGCGATGACAGGCTCAAGGATTTACCCATTATTGTCTATACCGGGCGTGATTTGTCGCGTGAAGAAGAGGCTAGGTTACGCAAACATGCAGACAGAATCATCTTGAAGACAGAACGATCTGCGGAGAGGTTGCTCAGTGAGGTTTCCCTTTTTTTGCATTGGGTAGATAGTCAGGGGGCATCTCGCTTACAGAATCAGGCAAGTCTGCATCGTGATGATGTGTTCAGCGGGCGGCGCATTCTGGTGGTGGATGATGATATGCGTAATATATATGCGCTATCGGCCAGCCTGGAGGAATGGGGGTGCGATATTACGGTAGCCAACAATGGTCGAGAAGCTATCAAGGCCCTGCAGGAAGCAAAATTTGATCTCGTGCTGATGGATATCATGATGCCTGAGATGGATGGCTATGAAGCGATGCGACGCATACGGGAAATGGAGCATCTGAAGCAGCTTCCTATACTCGCGCTCACGGCCAAGGCCATGAAGGAGGATCGAAGTAAATGTCTGGAAGCGGGTGCCAACGACTACATCTCCAAACCCATCAGCCTCGACAAGCTACAATCATTGATGCGTGTTTGGTTGCATCCGGGGCAATAATTCATGACTGAGACGAACGTTCTAGGGATTGAAGACATTGAGTATAAATTATTGCTAGAGGCAATTTTTCTGGCCTATGGTTATGATTTTCGTGCCTACACCCAAGCATCGCTGCACCGCCGTATTCAGCATCATATGACGATGAATACGGTGGATCAGGTGTCGACCTTGCAAGGTAAAATTTTGCATGACCGTCAAGCGTTTGCCAGTTTATTGAGCGATTTGACCATTAATGTCACGGAGATGTTCCGCGATCCAGATTTTTACCGGACCTTCCGTGAGAAGGTGGTGCCTGTCCTACGTACGCATCCTTTTTTGAAAATTTGGCATGCAGGCTGCGCTACCGGTGAAGAAATTTATTCTATGGCCATCCTGCTGACAGAAGAGGGTTTGTATGACCGTGCTCATATTTATGCGACGGATATTGATCATCAGGTCCTCGAGAAAGCCAGACGAGGCATATTTCCTGCCTCTTCCCTGAAAAAATATACCCAAAATTATCAACGATCTGGAGGAAAGTCTGATTTTTCAGATTATTACACGGCTCGTTATGACAATGTGATTATGGACTCAGGTCTCAAGAAAAATCTGGTTTTTTCCGACCACGATCTTGCTACGGATCAGGTGTTTGGTGAGATGCAGGTTATTTTATGCAGGAACGTACTCATTTATTTTAATAAGAACTTACAGCAGCGAGTATTTCAGCTTTTTCATGACAGCCTTGATATTGGGGGTACCCTCTGTCTTGGCACGAAGGAAAGTCTGCGTTTCGCGAGTTGTGAAGGTGATTTTGAACCCTTGGATGTGCAACAGCGCATCTACCGTAAGCGTCATTGAGTCAAATGTTATGAGTAAAGACCAGAATATTTTAATTGTCGATGATCATTCTGAGAACTTGATTGCCATGCAGGCCATTTTAGAGGATGAGGACTGCAGTTTGCTGACAGCTTCGTCCGGGAATGAAGCCCTTGGACTGTTGCTTAAACATGAAGTGACGCTGGTTTTGCTGGATGTGCAGATGCCGGGCATGGATGGATTCGAAGTGGCTGAGTTGATGCGTAAGAGTCAACGTACGCGTATGATTCCCATTATTTTTGTGACGGCGATTAGCAAAGAATCAAAATATGTCAATCGTGGGTATGATGTGGGGGCTATCGATTACATGTTTAAACCGCTGAACCCGGAAGTGCTACGCCATAAATCGCGATTTTTTCTGGATCTTGACTTGCAGAAACGCCGTCTTGAAGAAAAGTTGCGGCGTAGCCAGGACTCCATGCGTGAGTTGCAACGCATGCTTAATGACCAGAACGGGAAGGGTAAATGACGGAAAGCCTGGATTTTCCTCAGCTAGTACCTCATGTCGTGGTCATAGGTGCTTCTTGGGGGGGAATTGAGGCGATCATTCGCATATTGCGGCAAATTCCGGATCATTTTCCTGCTGCGGTAGTGATAGTGCAACATAGACACAGCGATGCTCATGCTTCATTTGATAAGTCATTGCGACGGTATTGCACGCTGCCAGTGCGTGAGGTAGAAGACAAGGATGTTTTGCAGCCATCTCATATATTTTTGGCTCCGGCGAATTATCATATGCTGTTAGAGCGCGATTTGAGCTTTTCTTTATGTTTGTCGGCCCCGGTTTTTTATTGCCGACCTTCCATCGATGTCACCATGCAGAGCATGGCTTCGGTGTTAGGGCATGCTTTGATAGGAGTTTTGCTTACGGGAGCCAATGAAGATGGGGCCGAGGGCTTGTGGTCTATACAGAAGCAAGGGGGGTTGACCATAGCACAGGATCCTGAGGAGGCAGCAGCACCTGCGATGCCGCTCTCAGCTATCGCTCGTGGGGGTGTTGACAAGGTGATAAAACTAAAAGAAATAATACCTTATATTCTGGGTGTCCTGGGGGAATGATATGCAGCGTATCATGGTGGTAGATGACCGGGCTGAGAATATTCTAGCCATTGAGGCTGTCCTGGAAAGGCCTGGGCTTGAGATCGTTAAGGCATCTTCGGGAAATGAAGCCTTGCGTTTGCTTTTGCGCTATGACGTGGCCTTGGTTTTGCTGGATGTGCAGATGCCGGGCATGGATGGGTTTGAAGTGGCTGAGCTGATGCGACGTAATAGAAAGACTCAGACCTTACCCATCATTTTTGTGACAGCGCAACATACTGACCCTAGTTATGCTTTCAAGGGATACCAGTCAGGGGCGGTGGATTATATTAACAAGCCTTTTGACCCTGTGGTGTTAGAGAGTAAGGTCAATGTGTTTCTCGATTTGGCTCGGCAGCGAGAAGAACTGCAGGCTCAGTTGCAGGAAATTCGCGAACTGCAAAGCCAGAATGAGGCTTTGCTTGCAGCCATGGGGGATGCCATCCTGGCGGTAGATGCCGGCGGCAGGGTAACCTTTACCAACGCTGCCTTGAAAGAATTGCTTCCCTTGCGACTTGAGCCGGTGGAAGGACATACGATCATGGATTTGCTGACAACCAATACGCTTGGTGATCGTGAGCCTTGGATGACATCCGAAATTTTTGTGGGATGTCGTTATGGGCAGCAAGTGGAGATTAAGGAAAAATTATTCCTGCGTAATGGTCAGGAGCATTTGCCTGTTCATGTGGTGGCTCGGCCTATCAATACGGCTGATGAAGTGTTTGCTGGTGCCGTGTTGGTGTTGCGGCGCCTGGTGGAGGGGGATGCCGCTTTGCAGACGCAGCATCGGGGGCGCAGATTGCCGCGCAAATCAGTGTCTTCCGTGTTACGCATCTTTGATCGTACTAACGGCCGCAACCTAGGTCGTATGGCCAATTTGTCATCAGATGGGTTCAAGCTGGTAATGCGCGAGCATCAGCCCTTAGGTACGATTTTTTCCATGAGCATGGTGTTGCCTGAGACGCTATCAGGATGTAATACCATGAGTTTTGAGGCTGAGTTGGTCTGGTGTCAGCCCTCGGAATATACCCAGGATTTTCGCTGTGGGTTCCGTGTCGTGCAAATTTCGGAGGGTGATGCACACCTGATGCGTCAGCTATTGGATATGCTCTAATCGCCTGGTGCAGGTGTTTGAATTTGCACCACCAGTTGATTAAAGGGCATTTCGATGCTGGCATTATCCAGAGCCTGTTTGATCTGTTCGTGAACCTGGGCCATCATGTCAGCGTAGTGTTCGCGTTGGACCCAGACGCAGAACCTCAGGTTAATACTGGAGTCGGCAAACTTCTCCACCTGCATGAGTGGAGGCGGTTCATCCAGGCTATGTGGTAACGAGTTAGCTAGCTCAAATAAAACCTTGCGTACTTCGCCTAAGTTCTCTTTGTAGGCGATGCCAAACAATACATCCAGACGGCGAATGGGAAATCGGCTGATGTTGGTAACCTCGGATTTGATCAGGGTCTCATTGGGTATACGTACAAAGAGGTTGTTGACTGTTCGCAGTTTGACAGATAAAAGGTCGATCGACAGGACTTCTCCTGTAGTCTCCCCGACCTTGATCCAGTCTCCTAAAGATAATGAACCTTCTCCCAGCAGGAATAAACCACTGATGAGGTTAGATGCTGAGGTTTGTGAGGCAAAGCCAATAGCGACGGTCAATATGCCGGCAGCACCCATGAGTACGCTGAGTTTAAACCCTAGCTCGTGCAAGGCTGATGTGACAAAGAGCAGAAAGACGATGTAGAAAATCGATCTTCGGCCCATCATGAGGTGATGGGCACTGAGTCGGTGAGCGAACAGTTTAAGGAAAGCCAAGGTGATGGCTCGCGCGGCCAGCCAGCCCAAGGCCAGCAGTAAACCTGCTCGTGTAATATCCCAAAGTCTTTCATTGAGGGCAAGGTGACTTAAAATCATGCCAAAAAACTCCTAGCACAAGAAGGAATAATCATAGCCCGTTGGCTCGACTGGCAAACAGCATGTCCAAGGCACGAACCAGATTGCCCGAGCCCAGTGGAGTGCGAGGAGGAGATAGCAAGGTCGTAGGGCCGGCAGCGTGATCGACGCGGTTAGCCATGCGGATTTCAGCATGTTCATTGCTGGCGTCGCAATAGACGTTAAGCGTGGGGGTCCATAGTCGTCCCGCCTCGGAAACATGCAAGGGCAGAAATTGTACAGGTACGGCTAATCTTTGCAGGGGAAAAGGCTGATCGCCACCGTTGTAGATGCGTACGGGCGTTACGGCACGGAAAGGGTGTTGGGTCAGTTCCTGCAGATGTAGACGGCCAACAACTCGGGTGGCATAACACAACTCACCCTGACGGGTATTGGGGCCAAACCAGCTATCCGAGGGGCGTGTCACGGGCAGATCCAATAAAGGGTTGGAGGTGTCGTCGGAGCAAAAGACCAGCCAAACCGGTGTGCTGATATACAAGGTCACACTGACTTGAGGCGCAATGAACAGCTGATGAGCGGGTCGAACGACGACGGGACGGTCGGCAAGTTTAGGTAATAGCTGCATATACTCTTGTGTGGTGGCTCCCACGTGGCGGCGTAGTTCCCCATCGCTGATCTGATCAGTTGCCGCCGGTGCAAGGGCCTGCCAGTCATGGCGATCTTCAGAAATATGCAGGGGCTGTTGAATACGTATCTGCCATTCTTGTTCGAGCCGGGTTATGGCTAATTGCAGATCAGCCAACTGCCAGCCCAGAGTGGCACCTGAGTCCCAGTGTTGCCGGCCCCACCAGGTTTGCATATGGGCTGTCTCACTCATGATTCAAGTCAAATAGTATACGGCAGGTCTCTCTATTGTGACGACTCCCGTCATGAGGATGTTCAAGCGCGACAGAAAGTCACCTGCCTCCCTTGTACGGAGAGCGCTGTGTGCATGCCTATGCTAGATGGGTGGGATTGTCTAGGCAGACGAGGCACAAGACAGTACACTCAAGCTGAGTTTTCTTAGGGAGTTGCAGGTCACTGTGGATAGCGTACAAGACAGAAGTGCCCTGCGTTTTGGTTATTCTTATGCCAAACGCCAAGGTGTTGTGGTCGGCAAGGTCGACCATGATGCTATCGAAGTGTTGCATTTGTCTGGGCTTAAGTGGCCGGTTTTTCAGGAACTGCGTCGAACCTTGGGGCGACCTTTGACCTTGCGTGAGGTTGATCAGCAAACATTTACGGCTCGGGTCAATGAGGTTTATCAAAACGATAACAACGAGTCTCAGGCTATTGCTGAGGGCATAGGTGATGAAATTGATCTGGCTAGCCTGGCGGCGATGGTGCCGGAAACCGAAGATCTTATGGACCAAGAGGATGATGCGCCCATCATTCGCCTGATCAATGCCTTGCTGACTGAAGCTGTGCGAGAAAATGCTTCCGATATTCATATCGAGACCTATGAGAAGCGTCTGAGTGTACGTTTGCGCGTTGATGGTGTGTTAAGAGAAGTGGTGCAGCCGCGTCGAGAACTTGCGCCCTTGCTGGTGTCACGTATCAAGGTGATGGCTCGTCTGGATATTGCAGAAAAGCGAGTGCCGCAAGATGGACGAATTTCCCTGCGTGTGGCGGGTCGAGAAGTGGATGTGCGAGTTTCTACGATGCCCTCTAGCGTGGGGGAGCGCGTGGTGTTGCGACTTTTGGATAAGCAGGCAGGTCGCCTTAATCTCGGCCATTTAGGCATGCATAAAGAAGATTATTATCGTCTGCGAAACTTGGTTTTTAAACCTCATGGCATCATTCTGGTCACGGGACCCACCGGTTCGGGAAAAACCACGACCTTGTATGCAGCGCTGACCGAGCTGAATGACAAAAGCAGAAACTTGCTGACTGTCGAGGACCCCATTGAGTATCAGCTTGATGGCGTAGGGCAGACCCAGGTCAACAATAAGGTAGAGATGACGTTTGCACGTGGCTTGCGTGCTATATTACGTCAGGATCCCGATGTGGTGATGGTGGGTGAAATTCGTGATCTGGAAACGGCAGAAATTGCTATACAGGCTTCGTTAACCGGCCATCTGGTCTTGTCAACGTTACATACCAATTCGGCGGTCGGAGCGGTGACTCGTTTACACGATATGGGTATCGAGCCATTTTTGCTGGCTTCATCGATGATCGGTGTGGTGGCGCAGCGTTTGGTAAGAACGCTATGTCCAAGCTGTAAATCGGCGCATGTGGCGACCGCTGCTGAAGTGGCTTTGATGGCCTGCCAAGGATCTGCTCCCACCATTTTCCAACCGTTAGGTTGTAGTGCATGTAATCAGGCAGGCTACCGTGGAAGAACGGGTATTTACGAGATTATTGCTTTTGATGATACGTTACGAAATATGGTGCATGCCGGTCAGTCAGAACATGACATTGAGGCTGAGGCGAGGCGTCTTGGCCCGGGCATACGTGAAGATGGATTTCGTAAGGTGCTGTCCGGTGAAACTTCGCTGGAGGAAGTCTTGCGTATTACCCAAGAAGGCTGATTATGCCGGCTTTTGACTATGTGTGTGTTGATGCCCGTGGCAAACGGGTGCGTGGTGTGGAAGAGGCAGATAGTGCCCGTGTACTGCGCCAACAGCTGAGGGAAAGGGGCTGGGTGCCGGTAGAGATTCATCAGGCAGCAGCTCAGCAACGTCAGGAAGCATCGCTGTCGTGGCTCAAACAGCGTATTGGAGCTTGGGACCTGACCTTGTTAACCAGGCAGTTGGCGACTCTGGTGCAGGCGTCAATTCCCTTGGAAGAAGCGCTGCGCGCTTTGGCCAAACAGACGGTCAAGCCCCAGGTACAAAGTGTGTTGACGGCAGTTCGTGCCCGAGTGCTGGAGGGTTATACGCTTGCACAAAGCCTGGGTGAGTTTCCCCGTGCTTTCCCCGAATTATACCGAGCTACCGTGGAGGCCGGGGAGAAATCAGGGCATCTTGATTTGGTGCTGGAGCAGTTGGCCGATTACACGGAGAGTCGTTTCGAAACGCGCAAGAAAATACAGCACGCGCTGATTTATCCGGCCCTGTTGACCACGATGTCGGTTTTAATTATTACCGCCTTGTTGACCTGGGTGGTCCCCGATATCGTACGGGTCTTTGATAACTCTCATCATGAATTGCCGCTTTTGACCCGAGGGCTGATTGCGACCAGTGATCTGTTTAAGCATTGGTTATGGCTGATGGTGCTTATGGCAGGAGGAGGTGCTTATGCATTTCAGCGCTCCTTAAAGAATCCACATTTTCGTTATCGTTACCACGCCCTGTTGTTGCGCCTGCCCTTGATCGGCGGATTGATTCGCGATGCCAACACAGCTCGCCTCGCTGCCACCTTGAGTATTTTAAGTCGCAGTGGCGTACCTTTGGTTGAAGGCTTGCGTATCTGTGTGGAGGTCATGAATAATCTTTGCTTGAAGCAAGCCGTACGGTCGGCGGCTATTGCCGTCACCGAAGGGGGAAGTTTGGCCCGAGCTCTGGAACAAAGCCAGCAGTTTCCACCCATGATGATACAGATGATTGCCAGCGGAGAGCAATCAGGTGAGCTGGAGAGTATGTTGACCCGTGCCGCCTCCATGCAGGAGCGTGAGCTGGCCAGTTTAATCACGACGCTGGTGGGTTTATTTGAACCCCTCATGCTTTTAATGATGGCGGGTGTTGTACTGATTATCGTTCTGGCTATCATGCTACCCATCGTTAGCATGAATAATTTGGTGCATTGATATAGGAGAAGGACATTGCGTAAGGATAGAGGCTTTACCCTGATCGAAGTGATGGTCGTGGTGGTGATTCTGGGGATATTGGCTGCGATTATTGTTCCCAATGTTATCGGGAAGGATGAAAAAGCACGCGTGGAGGCGACTAAAGACAGTTTGCATTCAATCACCAGTGCTCTGGAAATGTTTAAGCTGGATAATCATCGCTATCCAACGACGCAAGAAGGTTTGCAGGCTCTGGTCACCAAACCGGCTACGGCAACGAACTGGACGAGTGGTGGCTACCTCAAGGCCATGCCCAAGGATTCGTGGGGCAATGACTTTCAGTATGTAAGTCCGGGACCTGATGGCAAGGCTTATGATGTTTATTCGCTGGGAGCTGATGGCCAGGAAGGTGGGGACGGGGATAACGCTGACATTCATGCAGAGTAGAGGGTTTACCCTGCTTGAAGTACTGATGGTTGTACTTATCGTAGGGATCATGACGGCTGTGGTGGTGTTGAGCGTCAACTTTGATGGCGGCAGCCAGGGACTGCAAAATGCAGCTGAGCACATCAGTGATCAGCTCGCCCGATTCGAAGATGAGTCCATAGGCCGGGAGGAGGTATGGGGCGTTGAAGTCAAAGGAGTTTCGTTGCGCTTTTGGCGGCTGGATACAGAACAGGGACGTTGGGTCAAGACGCAGCGGCCGTGGTTACCTGCGGAGTATGATCTGCCTTCGGGTATGAGTGTGAGTCTCGTGCAGGATGCAACATCATCTCCTGTCAAAAGTCAGTATGATCCTTTGTCCGACACCATACAGCCGGATATTTATTTTATGCCTACCGGAGCCGTAACGCCTGCCGAATTGGAACTGCATGAAGGTGACCTGGTTCGATATGTGCGTCTTGATGCCTTAGGGCGTTTGTCTGTGCTTGAGCATCCCTATGCGCCGCAACCCTGACGGATTTACCTTGTTGGAAGTTTTAGTGGCACTGGCCATCATGAGTGTGTCAGCGATGGCCCTGCTCATGTCGGCACGCAATGAGGTGGCTTCTGTCGGTATCCTGGAAGAAAGAACACTGGGGGCCTTGGTTGCCAGTAACCAATTGGCAGAATGGCAGGTTCAGGGTATGGCGCCGGACAGTGGTAGCCAGGATCGGGATGTTTCTTTGGGGGGGCGCGCTTGGACGGTACGTTCGACGTTTACAGCAACGCCAGCTCCTTCGGTACGGAGGGTAGATGTAGCGGTTGGCTTGCATAGTGCGTTTCTTGATAAATTTCAGCCTATGATGAGCGTGACGGGCTATATCCATCTTCTTCCGGGGGGAGGGGGGCAAGTTGCAGCGCCCTAAAGGATTTACGTTGCTGGAGTTGCTGGTCGCTATCGCCATCATGGCCGTGGTGGGTTTGCTGTCCTGGCAAGTCCTGCGTACCGTTATACAGGCGCGGGAAGTCAGTGCCGTACATCTAGACAGGCTAGATGCGCTGCAGCGCTGCCTGCAGTTGATGGATGCAGATTTTGTTCAGGCTATTCAGCGCCCCGTGACAGACAGTTTTGGTGGTCCTATATCGTCGTTGCTTTCCTATAATGATGGGCAGGGTGTCATGGGCGTTGAGTTTACGCGTACTGGCTGGTTGAACCCTATGCACGAAACGCGCAGCAATTTATTGCGGGTGCGTTATGAGCAACGAGATGGAGATCTGCATCGTCTGGATTGGGTGTACCTGGATCGCGCCCCAGGTGCCAAACCGGAGGATCTCATCGTATTGACCGGCATTAGCAATTTGCAGCTGCGCTATCTTGATGCCTCTTACCAATGGCAAAGCGTCTGGCCTGAGCCCATGGATGCGCAGAAACCTGTTGAGTTACAGCCCATGCCTTTGGCGGTGGATATCAGCTTTGACAGCCATGAATTTGGGCATTTACGTAAGCTGATTAGGTTGCCCAATGCCCTGGGAGCCAATAATGCGCCCTAGCAGACATGGCAGGCAACGTGGTGTTGCGCTGATTACGGTGATGATGATTGTGGCTATAGCCACCGCCGTGAGTACCCTGATGATGGTACGTCAGCAGCGAGCCATAGCGCGCACCGCAAGCCTGATGGACTCAGAACAGGCATGGCAGTACGATTTGGCTGCAGAGTCCTTTGCCATGGAAGTTTTGGCCCAGGATGCCAGGAATGATGCCGCCTCGGGGCGCGGTGCGGTAGATAGCAATTTTGAGATATGGGCGCGGCAGTGGCCTCCCTTTCCTGTGGATGGTGGCAGCGTCCAGGGGAGTATCGAGGACGAACAAGGCCTCTTTAATCTGAATGATTTACTAGGAACGGATGGCCAGCCCAATAAACTTTTTGTGGCGGCTTTTGAACAGCTCCTGATGCAAAATCAGATACCGGTTACCTTGAGTCAGGCGGTGATTGACTGGCTTGATGTTGATAATCTACCTTCTGGGCCCATGGGCGCTGAATCAGATTGGTATATGCGCATGCCTACGCCATACCGCGCTGCTAATCGCGATATGGCCTCGGTATCTGAGTTAAGGCTAGTAAGAGGTATGACCGAGGTGTACTACGAGCGTTTAGAGCCTTTCGTTACAGTCTTGCCGCGAGGAACGCTGATTAATGTTAATACGGCAAAGCCGCAGGTGTTGATGGCCTTGATCCCGGGTATTTCACTGGTCCAGGCCAATGCACTGATCGCAGCAGGAGCGCCTAACGGTTATGAACGCCCTGACAGCTTTTTGGCCGCTCCCATGTTTGCTTCTATGCAGCAGGCGCAACTCGATACCTTGGGGGGCATGATTACGACTAATAGCAGTTATTTTCGCGTGACCTGTCAGGCGGAAATTGATGGTAAAGTGAGTTGGTTGCGTTCTCTGATAAGGCGGCAGTCGAGTACTGATCTGTCAGTGTTCTATCGAGAGCGAATCCTGCCGCAAACCAAAGATCTCGCCAGCGATCCTGCAAGCGGTCATAATGATACGACGGGTTTGGGAACTTCGTTTAATGCAAATATATTTACGACCGACAACCATAACCCTTGATGGCTGGGATGCTTGGTGGCCTGATGAGCAGGGGCAATGGCAGACAGCTACAAAGTTAAGTCTTGCTGCGCTGCACGAGCTGGCTGCTTCCTGGCGCAGTGCCGTCATCGTGGCGCTGGTGCCTGCAGCCTGCATGCTGTGCACGACACTGGTCATGAGTGCCCAACAGTATCGACAGGGACGGCAGGGGATACCTTATCTCATTGAAGACATGCTTAGCGAAGATGTTGATAGGTTTCATGTCATCGTGGGTAGGCGCGATCGCCTATCGGGACAAGTTGTATTGATGGCTGTGGAAAAAGATTATCTGGAACGTCTACTTGAAGCCTTAGCCGCCGCTGAGCTCAGTCCAGCGCAGGTGCTTGCCGATGCGCTGCTTATTCCGGAACCAGTGCCCGGGGAGATCGTTATCTGGGAAGATCATGAACGGATCTTGCTAAGATTGTCGCAGCAGCAGGCGGGTGTCTGCGATCGAGAAACCTTGCGCTATGCGTTACAGGCTTTGGGGCAAGACACGCAGCTACGTCGCCTTTATGCATCCTCAGCCTGGGAAGAAGTCATCCCTGAGGGGCAAGCAGATTGGTTAGAGCAGCTCAAAACACAGAACTTGACTAACTTGCAGCGCTTGGGAATGAATTTTTTGCAAGGAGTTTTCAAGCCGCAAGTCAAAAAGAACACACTGGATAAACGTTGGCAGCAGGTAGCGATATTGGCCGTTGCTGCATGTTTTCTTGCCGTGCTGGATCTGATGTCGGAGGGGTTGGCTAATCTGCATAAGGCTCAGCAGTTGGAGGCTACTGTAGAAAAATCCTATCAGCAACTGTTCCCTGGAGAAACCCGTATCGTTAACCTCAGGCTGCAAATGGAGTCGCATGTTGATGAGGTTTCCTCTGGAACCAAAGGTATCGTTGCACCTATGCTGGTATTAGGTAAGGCCATGCTGGTGGTAGGTCTTCCCCCACCTGAACATGTGCAGTATCAGATCCAGGGTGGCTATGACCTTGAGTTTACGAGTGATGCCCAACATGCCAATGCCCTGATCAGGGCATTACAACAGCAGGGTATGACCGCACAGGTCAGTACTTCCAGCGGAAATCTCCAGCATGTGCATGTCGGTGTTTAGGGGACGTTATGAACGCATGGTTTGAAATGTATGGGCGGATGTCGACACGTGATCGCATGGCGGTTCAGGTGCTGGGTAGTTTTTTGGCCGTTTTTTTACTGATCGAAGTACTGGTGCTCCCCCTGCTTCATCTCCATCAGCGCTCATTACAGGCGCTGCAGCGCAGTGAACAACTCAACGATTACTTTTTACGGCATCAGGAACAATTACAGGTGGCAGCTCAACATGCCCAGGCCGGTCAGGTGGCCTTGCCCCAGGTCATTCAGAATGCCATGAACCTGACCGGGCTGTCCGCGCCAGCTTCGCTCTCACAAAACGGCGATCAAGTACAGGCAGATTTCAAGGCGGTCATGTTTAATAGCTTGATGGCCTGGGTGAGCCAGCTGGAGTTGCAAGGTATTCGCGTGGTACAGCTTGATATCCACCGCATTCCTGATAACCCGGGGTTGGTCAATGTCTCAGTGAGTCTGACGGCTCATCGCTAAGCCTGTCGTATAAGGGGTCAGCTCACGAAACGGAAAAAATAGCACGCCAGGCCCGCTAAGTGGTAACAGTGCATGACTGCCAACCTGACATATGCCCGGGTTTGTGCTCTAAAACACAAACGACTCATCATTCATGAAGCCCCCCCCAAAACAGCCTGAGCAGATTGATCTGCTGCCACTCCGTGGCGTGGTGGTGTGCTTGCCATCAATCCGCGCAACACAAGCCGGACGTGTCCGGCCTGCCATCATGTATCCGCCGAGAACCGTAAGACACAATCCAAGTTTGAGTGTGTCGAATGTGGGTATGCAGAAAATGCAGACCTCAATGCCGCCATCAATATTCTAAGGGCAGGACGTGCCCGACTCGCCTCTGACCGACTCTTTTCGGCAACAAAGATACTCTTGATCTGGCTGTCCAACACTTGATTGGCTTTGGCTCGCCGCGACGGCTTTCGGTCGCGCCAGTCATGATAACCACGACGCGCCCCCTATAGGAACAGCAACAAAACTCAGTAGTTCATCAGCAAGGCATAACCACAGAGGATGCGTTAAGATTAGGGCATGTATTGCGAGGCGTTCCTATGCCGGAAGTACTGTCTTACACGCGAGCCTTGGGCGATCAGGCGGCGTTGATTGCAGATGAGAACCTGCAGGCCAGCATGCGTGATCTTCTTGAGCGTGCTCCCTTGGTGTTTTCTTTGCCGTCTCCCTTGGGCCTGGTTTTTCGCCGCTACCGACAACAGGACTTTGCACGTTATATAAAGCTGGGTGCGCCAGCTGCCGTGGTCTTGGCCGTCTTAATGATTGCCATGGTTGACTTCTGTTTTAAGATGGCGATACAGGGTTGGCAGGGCAGGATATGGTGGCACACGGTACTTTTTGATGTGGGTTTGTTAATTTTGGTCTGGCCCGGTTTTCTGTTTTCTTCCCTGATGCGGCGTCACTATCCGAAGGTGGTAGGCAGCTTGGTGGCTGTTATTATGGCTAGTCTGTTGCATACGACCTCGATGCTGGGGGACTCGCGTACCGCCCAATTATTATCTTATGCCTCAGTTTTTCTGATTTTAATTTCCGGATCCGCTTTGCGACTTTCACTGCGTGCTTTTATCTATGCCAACTTGGCGGGTGTCATGATGGCGGTGTTGTGGGGTCATATCGAGCCCGTCGATCCTGACTTTCCCATGATGGTTTTTTATCTTTTAGTCAGCATGCTGGTCGGGGGGTTTATCTGCTGGTTGATGGAGCGTCAGGAAAAATTTAATCTGTTGCAGGGATTGTTGTTGCTGGCAGAATCTGATGAGCGGCAGCGCCTGAATAGGCAGTTAGCTGAGTTGGCATCACGGGATGCCTTGACCGGATTGGCTAACCGTCGACGTTTTGATGAAGCGATTGCTCTGGAGTGGGAGCGACAGGGGCGAGATAAACAGCCCATCACCCTGCTTTTAGTGGATGTTGATCACTTCAAAAAGTACAATGATTTCTATGGTCATGTGGCAGGGGATGCCTGTCTGCGTGAAGTGGCAAGGGTTCTTCAGAATGCCTTGAACCGTCCTGCTGATCTGGCTTGTCGCTATGGTGGTGAGGAGTTTGCTCTGTTGCTGCCGGCAACCCCTGCGCAGGGCGGTGAGGATGTCGCTGATCGTGTCATGAAATTGATTGATGAACTGGCGCTGGAGCATCAGGCGTCACCTACAGCCGCTTGGGTAACGGTGAGCATTGGAGTCGCCTGTATCGTTCCTTCAGCACAGATTGATGTGTCGGTTTTACTGATGAATGCTGATCAGGCATTGTACCATGTCAAGGAACATGGTCGGCATGCCTGGTTCAGAGCATGTCATTAAGGAGGAAGTGGTCATGCAGGGTTATCTTCTGCAGTTCTTTTTTACGCAGGATCAGCGCTATGGTCATCAGATGCTGGCTGATTGGTTGCTGAATGAAATACGAAGCCTCGGTTTGAGCGGTGCTACCTTGGCGGTTGCTGAGCAAGGTTTTGGTGGTCATGGCCCCTTGCACTCAGCTCATTTTTTTGAGTTGGGTGATCAACCGCAGCAGATATACGTCGCGGCCAGTTGCGCTGAGGGCGACCTCTTATTGCAGCATCTGATGCAGACGGGCGTGAAACTTTTTTATGTTAAATCGGCCATAGAGTTTGGCCAGCTGGGTGTTCAACCATGATGCGTCCGGTGCTGATGATAAGTATGGGTGCAGCTGCCGGTGCCCTGTTGCGCTGGCAATTGGGCTTGGGTCTCAATGCTCTCTATCCGGCCTTGCCACCAGGCACCCTGGCGGCTAATCTGCTGGGCGGCTTGATCATCGGTGCGGCTGTGGGGGTTTTTTCCCTGCTGCCAGGATTGTCACCTGAATGGCGGTTGCTTATTGTGACGGGGTTCTGTGGCGGGTTGACGACATTCTCGACGTTCTCAGCTGAAGTGGTAACGCAACTGCAATCGGGACGCTGGGGTGTGGCGGTTGCCGCTATTGCTGTTCATGTGACCGGTTCGCTGGCGATGACCCTGCTGGGATTGTTCTCCGTACACTGGCTGGCAGGGCGTTGAAGATGAGTCATACGCATCAGCATGGCATGGTCGTTCCCGCTGCTTTCAGGCCAATTCCTGGATTAGCACATGCTCATGTGCAGACAGTGTTTCCTGCTTTATTGCGGCCTAGACCGAAGCTGCTATGGCGTATGGAACGCTTTGAGCTGCCTGATGGTGATTTTGTTGATGTGGCTTGGCATGGTACCGGTCATGGACCTCGGCTTATTATGGTGCATGGTCTTGGTGGCGGTCTGCATTCCAAATATGCTTGCGGCCTGGCCCAGCGCATGGGCAGGCAAGGGTGGCGGGTAGGATTGTTATTGCTGCGTGGAGCGGGTCCTGACATGAACCGTTTGCCACGGGGTTATCATCATGGTGATACCGCTGATTTTCAGTTTGTATTGCAACAATTGCATCAGCGTGAACCGGAGGGGCCGCTACTGGCAGCGGGTTGGTCCCTGGGAGCCAATATAGTCTTGAAGTCCCTCGGTGAAGAAGGTGACCGTTCCCTATTGTCAGGTGCAGCTGTAGCTAGCCCTCCGTTTCAGTTGGAGCCCTGCATTCAACGCCTGGAGCAAGGGGTGTCACGTGGCTATCAGCGTTATCTGTTACGCGGTTTGCAAGCCAGGTTGCGCACCAAACGCCTGACGGTTTCCTGGGATGCTCCTGTTGACATTGAGGCTGCGTTGCGAGCTCGTTGTTTTCGTGATTTTGATGAGGCGTATACGGCCCCGGTGCATGGTTTTAGCAGTGCCCGTGAGTATTACGCGCTGTGTGAATGCAGTCGTTTCTTGCAAGGTATACGTCGACCTACGTTGATCGTACATGCCTTGGATGATCCTTTCATGCAGCCGGATATATTGCCAGAAGCCCGACATTTATCTGCCAGTGTCAGGCTGGAGTTTTGTGAACAGGGTGGACATATCGGATTTATGGGAGGGAGCTGGCTGCGTCCGCAGTGGTGGCTGGAAACCAGGATGGAAAAGGCGCTGTTGGCTGCTTTGCCGGTGGATGCTGTCCTGTTGGCCCATTGACCCGTCGGTCACCACTCCCTAGGCTAGCGGATACGATGGATGACAACACTAAGGTGAGTGATGAAAGTTCTTAAGGATAAAGTGGTTGCAATCACCGGAGCAGGTTCCGGCATAGGTAAGGCTACGGCGTTACTGCTGGCGTCCCAGGGGTGTCATTTGGCCTTGTCGGATATCGATGAAGCTGCGGTCCAAACGGTTGCGCAGTCTTGCCGCCAGGCTGGCGTGCGTGTGGGTGCAGCCCGACTGGATGTGGCTGATCGCGAGGCCGTGTATGCCTGGGCTGATGCTGTGGCCAAAGAACATGGGCAGGTGCATGTCATTATCAATAATGCCGGTGTGGCCTTGGCGGCTACGGTAGAAGACATGAGCTACGAGGACTTTGAGTGGCTGATGAATATCAACTTCTGGGGTGTTGTTTACGGCACTAAAGCCTTCCTGCCTCATCTTAAGACGGCAGGGGAAGGGCATGTGGTTAATATCTCTAGTGTTTTTGGCTTGATTGGCGTGCCTACTCAGTCGGCTTATAATGCCGCCAAGTTTGCGGTGAAAGGATTTACCGAGTCGCTGCGTGAGGAACTGGCCATTGAAGGTGCGCCGATAGGTGTGACCTGTGTGCATCCGGGAGGCATCAAGACGAATATCGCCGCGAGTGCTCGTATGACACCTTCATCAGGTTTTACCGGGCCTGGAGCCAAACGCGAGATGGAAAGAGCGTTTATGACCACACCAGAAGCGGCTGCCGAGACGATCGTTCGCGCTATTCGGCGTAACCAGAGGCGATTGTTGATCGGGCCGGATGCTCGTGTTATTGATCTGCTGTCGCGTTTATTACCCGTGCATTATCAGGATATCCTGGTTCTCGGTGGTCGTATGCGTCGACGTTCGCTACTCAAGAAGGCTTAATTACGAGGTCAGCTATGCAGATTCAACAGGCGGTTGTGGTGGTTACCGGAGGAGCTTCGGGTTTGGGCTTGGCGACAGCGCGACTAGCCTTGCAGGAAGGTGCGCGTGTAGCCTTGTTTGATCGCAATGCTGAGGTGTTGGCGGTGGCTCGTGAGTTAGGAGCCCAGGCCCTTGCAGCCGTGGTGGATGTTACTGATGAAGAGTCGGTTGTCCAGGCCCTGGATCAGGTCTTGGAGGCATGGGGAAGTGTGCATGCCTTGGTCAATTGTGCCGGGATTGGCGCAGCCAGCCGTACGGTGGGCAAACAAGGACCCATGCCGTTGGCTCAGTTCGCCCAGGTGATACAGATCAATTTGATCGGTAGCTTCAATATGGCACGTCTGGCTGCAGCACGCATGGCCCTAAATGAGCCTAATGCTGAAGGTGAGCGGGGCTGTATTGTGCATACCGCTTCGGTGGCGGCTTTTGAAGGACAGGTTGGGCAGGTGGCTTACAGTGCTTCAAAAGGCGGTATCGTCGGTATGACCTTGCCCATGGCGCGGGATCTGGCCGGTTTAGGTATACGCGTTAACACGGTGGCACCGGGAATCTTTGATACCCCGCTGATGCAGGCATCGCCTGATGACGTCAAGCAACCGCTCATTGCCATGACCCAGTTCCCCAAACGTTTGGGGCATCCCGAAGAATATGCCAGGTTGGTGCTGCATATCTTGCAAAATACGTTTATGAATGGTGAAACGGTGCGCATTGATGGGGCCATACGCATGGCTCCGCGCTAAGGATTAGGCGTATGGACGTGCTGGCAGCGCTGCAATCGTTTTTGCAGGGCAGGCTGCCCAGTGTGCAGGGTCGACTGGTGGTGGGATGGAGTGGAGGCATGGACTCCACCGCCCTGCTTGCTGGCTTGCTCAGCTTGCGTACGCTCGAGTGGCCGCCTCTGGTGGCCGTTCATGTGCACCATGGTTTGCAGGCAGAGGCTGATGCCTGGGCCGAACATTGTCAGCAATGCGGTACGGCTTGGGATGTGCCGGTGCAGGTGATCAGGGTGCAAGTGCCCGCTGGAGCCAGTGTTGAGGCCATGGCGCGTCAGGCCAGGCGTCAGGCTTTTGCCTCGGTGTTGCAGGAGGGGGATGTGCTGCTGTTGGCGCACCATGCTGATGACCAGGCTGAGACCCTGTTGTTTCGTTTGTGTCGAGGCACGGGGCTTGATGGGCTGCGTGGCATGGATGAGGATACCTGCTGGTTGCATCAACAGCGTCGTTTGCGGTTGTGGCGACCCTGGCTCAGCCTCCGCCGTGCCTGGATCGCTGAGTGGATGGCGCAGCAGGATAGGCCCTGGATTGAGGACCCTAGTAACCAGCATACCTATTTTGCTCGCAATTTTTTACGGCATGAGGTCTTGCCTTCTCTGGAACAGCGTTGGCCGGCAACTATCGAGCACCTCGGGTCCCTAGCCCGGGAATGTCAGGATGTTTTATCTCAGCTGGATGCTTGGGATCGAGATCTTTTGCAGTCAGTGGGATTTGGGAATACGGTCTCAGTGGCTTCCCTGCAGGCCTTGCCTGAGCAAAGCCGTGCAAGAGTGTTACGTTTGTGGTTAAAGGATAAGGGTTTGCCAAGGCCAGGCCGTCACCTGATGCAGCGCCTGTGTACGGAATTTCTTGCAGTGACGGGAGGAACAGCCCCTTTGTTGACCTGGTCGGGTGTTGAGGTATGCCGTTTTCGCGGACAGTTGCATGCCGGTTGGCAGCTGCCGGATCTAAAAGACTTTAATGTGTCGTGGGATATGCAGCAGCCCTTGCCTTTGCCCGGTCAGAGGAGGCTGGTGGCTGAGCAGGTACAAGGTAGGGGGTTGCGCCAGCCGCCGAGCGGCTATGTGTGGGTGCGCGGTCGACAAGGCGGTGAGACCATGCGTATTTATCAACACGGTCCTCGTCAAGAAATCAAAGGGCTCATGCAAAGCTGGGCAATTCCTCCCAAATATCGTTACCGTTGCCCGCTGGTGTTTGTAGGAGAGGACGTGGCTTGTGTGCCGGGGTTTGCCGTGGCTGAGTCTCATGCGGCCGGCGTCGATGAAGTCGGGTATGACCTGATAGTAATGAGTGAGCGCTGAAGCGGTTAAGGTTTTTCTGGCTTAAGGTGCGTCTTGGGGTAGCATGACGTTGATGCGTTTGATGCTGCGTGGTAGACTTCCTGCCCATCCTGAGCAGATACTTTTTAGCTAAAGCCTGCTTCGTCATTCCCCGCAACGCAGTCTGGATTCCTCAATGACCAAGTACATATTTGTTACGGGTGGGGTGGTATCTTCATTGGGTAAGGGTATATCGGCCGCTTCATTGGCAGCTTTGCTGGAAGCCCGAGGTTTGTCCATTACCATGCTCAAGATGGACCCTTATATCAATGTTGATCCCGGAACCATGAGTCCTTATCAGCATGGTGAAGTGTTTGTCACCGGAGATGGTGCGGAGACAGATCTTGATCTCGGCTATTACGAGCGTTTTCTGCGCCATGGCCGCATGACACGCAGTAATAATTTTACCAGCGGCCGTATCTATTCCGATGTAATACAACGTGAACGCCGGGGTGATTACCTCGGTGCTACGGTTCAGGTTATCCCGCACATCACCGATGCGATCAAGCAGCGTGTGCTTGATGCGGGGGCTAATTTTGATGTGGCCATCGTTGAAATCGGTGGGACGGTCGGTGATATCGAGTCGTTGCCTTTTATGGAGGCTGTGCGTCAACTGCGTGTGGAACTCGGTAGTAGTGGTTCCCTGCTGGTTCATCTGACGCTGGTGCCTTATATCGCTTCGGCAGGTGAGACGAAAACCAAGCCTACGCAACACTCCGTCAAGGAATTGCGTTCCATCGGCTTGCAGCCCGATGTCTTAATCTGCCGTTCAGATCATGAGATTTCACCGGACTCACGTCGTAAAATAGCGCTCTTTACCAATGTTGAAGAGCGCGGCGTCATTTTGGCTCCAGATGTTGCTACCATTTATATGATTCCGCGTTTACTCCATGAGCAGGGGCTGGATGATCTGGTGCTGGAAAAGTTGCGCTTGTCATGTCCTCCGGCCGATTTGAGTGACTGGAACCGGGTGGTCGACGCTCTGCTTAATCCTGAGCATGAAGTTACGATTGCGATGGTTGGCAAGTATATCGAGTTGCTGGATGCCTACAAATCTTTGAATGAAGCTCTATTACATGCGGGTATACAGCTATGTGCCCGCGTGCATATTGAGTACGTGGATGCCGAGATTATTGAGCAGGAGGGGGTGTCCATGCTGGAGCATGTCGATGCCATCCTGGTGCCGGGCGGGTTTGGTGACCGCGGAACTGAGGGCAAGATTGCTGCAGTTCGTTATGCGCGTGAGCGCAAGATTCCATATTTGGGGATTTGTCTTGGCTTGCAGATGGCTGTGATTGAGTTTGCACGTCATGTGGCAGGGTTGGCGGGGGCTCACTCGACAGAATTTAAACAACGGCCTGAACATCCGGTCATTGCTCTCATCAGTGAGTGGGTGGATGCCTCGGGTCAAACTGAGCGACGTTCTAGTTCATCGGACTTGGGGGGTACGATGCGTTTGGGTGCGCAGTCATGTCGTTTAGAGGCAGACAGCCTGGCTATTCGTACCTACGGTCAGGCGGTGATAGAAGAACGTCATCGTCATCGCTATGAAGTCAATAATAATTATCTGCCCGTCTTGCAGGCAGCTGGACTGAGTTTCTCGGGTCGTAGCGTCGATGATGATTTGGTGGAAGTGATTGAAATTAAGGAACATCCCTGGTTTATGGCGTGCCAGTTTCATCCGGAATTTACCAGTTCTCCGCGTACCGGGCATCCCTTGTTCTCCGGTTTTGTGCAGGCAGCACTCAAACATGCGGAGTCCAAGGCATGAATGAGCTCAGCTTAGGGT
>JABEVH010000128.1 GCA_013043915.1 Pseudomonadales bacterium | reverse complement strand
GTTAAAGAAGGTGACCTGGCGGATGCCTGTTATTTCATCAAACAAGGTGTTGCTGAAGTGGTGGTTGCCTTGCCTGAGGGCGGTCAACGTTGTCTGGCCCTGCTGGAGCCAGGTCAGTATTTTGGAGAAGAGGGTCTGCTATTTTCGGGACGTCGCAACGCCACCGTACGTATGGAGACCGCCGGTGAATTATTGCGCCTGGAGAAGCTGGATTTTGATGAACTAATCAAGGCTCCGGTGGTGGCTGTTGTCAGCGTGCAAGAGGCCAAGGAACGCATACAGGCGGGAGGGCAGTGGCTGGATGTACGCCTTGTCGATGAATACCGTGGTGAAGGTTTGCCTGGTGCGATCAGTGTGCCGTTGCAGAGTTTACGTATCAAAGGGCGCCTGCTGGAGAAAAGCCGGCACTACGTCATTTGCTGCGATACCGGGCGGCGTAGTGCAGCCGCCGCCTTTATTCTTTGTGGCGAGGGCTACGACTGCAGCGTGCTAGAAGGAGGTTTAAATAGCCTCAATGACACAGAATTCAAGAGCATCATGCAAGGTCAAAGTTGAGATGGGGCAGCGTTTTCGTCATGTTGGTGTGGTAGCTCGTCCGGGTAGTGAGGAGGTTCTAGGCACCCTGCGTGAGTTGATGCGTATACTGAAAGAACTTATGGTGCATGCGGTACTAGAAGTTGAGACTGCAGAGCTCATCGGTAGTCAGGAACAGTGCGCCAGCATGGCCATGCTCGGCGAGACCATGGATATGGTGATTGTCGTCGGAGGTGATGGCAGTTTGTTGCGTGTAGCCAGGGCCATGGCGCGCTATCATAAGCCAGTGTTGGGGGTTAATCGCGGTCGTTTAGGTTTTTTAACCGATGTCAATGCCCACGCCTTGTACGATGGTGTGGCAGCTGTGTTGTCCGGTGACTTTACCAGCGAACCTCGCTTTTTGTTTGAGTGCCAGATCAAATCGGGTGAAGATCAGATTGATCAGGGGTTGGCTCTCAATGATGTCGTGCTATATGCCGGTAGGACTTTGCATATGGTGGAGTTCGAACTCTTTATTGATGGGCATTTTGTATACCGCTTGCGTTCAGATGGTCTCATCATTGCCAGCCCTACCGGCTCTACCGCTTACGCCCTGTCAGGAGGTGGTCCTATCATGCATCCACGTATGGATGCTATGGTACTGGTGCCTATGCATCCCCATACCCTTAGCAGTCGACCCATCGTGGTCGATGGCAACAGCGAAGTAAAAATCAGGGTACGTTCACGTGAATTTCAACCCATGGTCAGTTGCGATGGTCAAGAAGGGCGTAGCCTAGCTGCCGGTGATTGGATTTATGTGCGAAAATACCCGCACAAACTGCAACTATTGCATCCGCCAGGTCATGATTTTTACAAGACCTTGCGGACCAAGATGGGCTGGAGCAGTGACAATCAGGTAACCAAGTAATGCAGAATCTTCTTAATCATGCGGTTTCATTGGATGCGGACGTTATCGCCTCGTTGCGACGGGCCATTGAGTTGGGAAAATTTCCAGACGGAAGACGGTTGACTGCTGAGGAGTCCGGCATGTGCATGCAGGTGGTGATTGCCTGGGAGGTCAAGCATTTATCGGCTGAGCAACGCACAGCGTATATCGACCGCGGTAGCAAACAGGAAGGAGAGTCCTGCGCCTCGGATCATGAGCATGCCGAACTAAACATTCCCATGGATCCTTATCGCCGTTCCCGCAGGGACTAAGAGCTTTAAGCCGCCAGCTTTGCCAGCGGTATCTAACGTTCACCAACGATAGTGTCCCCAGTTTTCGGGGTTAGCCCAAAATCTTGCATTAAGCCAGTCGGGCACCTGTTTGTAGGTCAGGATGTCAAAGGTCCAGACACACATGCCGGAGTCATGCTGGGCGAGTTGGGTATAACCCAGAGCATCAGGATGTATGAGCTGGCTGTCTGCTTCGTTAAGAAATATCAGCACATGGCGAGCCAGTAAATCCCGGGCTTCTGCCAGAAGCTGGCGTAAGGCCGTATCAGATTGCCCGGTAGGGCGCCCGTAGAGCAGAGCCAGATCAGCTCGTTCCTTAAATTCTCCGGCTCTATGCTGACGCAGGCTTAGGGGGTGTAGTTCTTTGGGCAGGTTCTGCAGCAGGGCCCGGGCTTCAGCATTCAAACAAAGTACATGCCGGGCTCGGCAGTCGGTGAGTACTTGCGTCATAATGACCTGACGATAATCGGACATGATGTTACTCTATGATCGTACAAGGAACGATAAGCAAAATGCGCGCTGAGGTCAAAGCTCCTCTGGCGTATGTGATACCGGTAGGTGAAAACCTGGTGCCCTTGCAGCCTGGTCAGTACCTACGTTTGCGTGCCACCGGCAGTATACGCTGTCTGCATTGCCAACGATCCACACGCAAAAGCTATAACCAGGGCTATTGCTACGTCTGCTTTACCAAGCTGGCTGCCTGTGATATGTGCATCATGCGTCCGGAGCAATGTCACTTTGCCGCAGGGACGTGCCGTGAGCCCGCTTGGGGTGAACAGCATTGCATGGTACCGCATGTGGTTTATCTGGCTAACTCCTCAGGCATCAAGGTGGGTATTACGCGACAGACCCAGGTGCCGGTCAGATGGATAGATCAGGGGGCGAGTGCGGCCTTGCCTCTGTTTCAGGTAGGCTCGCGCTTACATTCCGGATTGATAGAAGTGACCCTGGCCAACCATGTGGCAGACAAGACACAATGGCAGGCTATGCTGCGTGGACGGCCGGATGACGTGGACTTGCTGGAACGTGCTGAACAACTGATGCTGCTCTGTGCCCATGAACTCTCAGAGCTGGAGCATCGCTTTCCTGGCGACAGGGTGCATCTCATGCCTCAGGTACAGCGTTTTGAATACCCTGTGCTGCGCTACCCGACCAAAGTCAAGTCGCTAAGTCTGGACACTCAGCCGGTGATCGAAGGGGTGCTGGAGGGTATCAAGGGGCAGTATTTACTCCTCGATACCGGGGTATTTAATGTGCGCAAGCATACATCCTATGACATTGAGCTGGAGGTTAAAGCGTGAGCGGTGAACATGCCCTGAAAGATTATCAACCGTTGTCCTGGCGGGTAGAAACGGTAGAGCTGGAGCTGGATATCGGTGATGACGGTACGCTGGTCTATGCACGGATGCAGGTACAGCGCCTCAATCCTGAGGCCCGCTTGCTGTGTTTAAATGGGGAGGGATTGACCACGCTGTATGTGGGTGTTGATGGGCGGGAACTTCGCGCCGATGAGTATGCCCTGACCCCGACCTTGCTGGAGATACCCTGTGATGCTGATCAGGTTCTGATTAGTACAAGAGTGCGTATTGATCCAGCAACGAATACCACGCTGGAGGGCTTTTATGCTTCAGGCCCTTTGCTGTGTACGCAATGTGAACCTGAAGGATTTCGTCATATCACATGGTTTATTGATCGACCTGATAACCTGTCACGGTTTACCACCACGCTGATGGCGGATGCTGCCCGCTATCCGGTCCTGCTGGCCAACGGTGACCGTGTGCAGCAGGCTGATCTGGGCAATGGCCGCCATAAGGCGACATTTGTGGATCCTACCCTCAAGCCTTGCTATTTGTTTGCTGCCGTAGCAGGTGATCTTGCGCTACTTAAAGATCAGATTGTGACGGCTGAGGGCAGGACCGTGGCCCTGGAAATCTACGCTGAGGAGCGGGACATTCCGCAGTGCCATCATGCCATGGCTGCACTCAAGGCAGCCATGCGTTGGGATGAGGTGCATTATGGTCGCCACTATGACCTGAATACCTATGTGATCGTCGCGGTGAGCTATTTCAATATGGGAGCTATGGAGAATAAGGGACTGAATATTTTTAATACGTCCTGCGTGCTGGCTGATGCTGCCTTAAATACCGATGCCGGCTTCGCCAGGGTAGAATCCGTTATCGCACATGAGTATTTTCACAACTGGAGCGGCAACCGTGTCACCTGTCGTGACTGGTTTCAGCTCTGTCTCAAGGAAGGGTTGACGGTTTACCGTGATCAGCAGTTCTCGGCAGATCAAGGTTCGCAGGATGTGCAGCGTATTGATGACCTCGTGCGTTTGAAAACCTTCCAGTTTGCTGAAGATGCAGGGCCGCGATCACATCCGGTACGCCCTGCTCATTACCGTGAAATCAATAATTTCTACACCGCTACGGTCTATGAAAAAGGTGCAGAAATTGTGCGCATGTTGCACTTGGTGCTCGGTGATGTCCTGTACCGGCGAGGCATGGATCTCTATTTTACCCGGCATGACGGGCAGGCCGTGACGGTTGAAGATTTTTTGCGGGCCTTAAGTGATGCCTCAGGTCAGGATCTTACCCCCTTTATGGCCTGGTATACGCAAGCAGGTACGCCGCGTATCGAGGTGCATGAGTGCTGGGACCCACAGCATCAGACCTATACACTGACCTTGCGTCAGCCGGGTCATATTTTTCCTGTTCCTTTCCGGTTGGGTTTTCTCGATGATTCGGGAGAGCAGCTGAGCTGGCAATCTTCAGCACGTATCAGTGAGGATCTGTTATTGCTGACCGAGACGACGACGGAGGTAATGGTGACTTCCGGCCGACATCAGCCTGTGCCTGTTTTGTTGCGAGGATTTTCAGCACCGGTGCTGGTTGAGCGGGCTATGTCTGATGAGGAACTGGCCTGTATCGTGGAACATGATCCCGATGGCGTCAGCCGTTGGCAGGCCATCCAGACGATGCTGGTCAATGCCCTGCGCCGCAAATTGGCAGGAGAGCAGGTGCCCGGTGTGCGTTTGGTGCAGGTCTGTGCCGCTGTACTGGCGCGAGCTGATCAGGATCCTGCGCTGGTTGCTCGCATGTTGACTTTGCCCACACGGTCGACGATCACAGCAGGTATGACTGATGTGGATCCGCAGGATGTACATCGCGCTAGGGAAGCGTTTTATCGGGCTTTGGGGCGAGCTCTGGACTGGTCGATATGGTGTGGCCGCTGGCAGTCCCCGCAGGTAGGTGAGCGGGCCTTGGCTGATCTGGCCATGGTGTATGCCACGGCGGCTCAAGGCACCGCCCTGAGTGCGACGTTATGGGAGCGCTATGAGGCTGCGCAGAACATGACTTCTCGCCAGGCATGTGCCTTGCCCTTGCTGACCTTAGGTGGGGTGGCGGCTGCCCGGGTACTGGGCGATTGGCGAGAGCGTTTTGCGATCCATCCGTTGGTGATGGATCGCTGGTTCAGCATGCAGGCAGCTCAAGCTCTCACGTATGCTCAAGCGATTCCCAGGCTGTTGTAGATTCCTGATTGTAGCTGGTCCTTGCC
>JABEVH010000127.1 GCA_013043915.1 Pseudomonadales bacterium | reverse complement strand
TTTTAGCTTCCTTATAATCCTTGTTATCTAGGGCCATGACACCCAGATTGTACATGGCGTCAGTCTGCCCCTCCTGAGCGGCCAAACCAAAGTAGTACGCTGCCTTTTTAACATCCTTGCCAGTACCCAAACCCTGTTGATAATCCACACCCAAGTTATAAGCCGCCGCCATATTGTGGTGTTCAGCGGCAAGTTCATACCAATGCAGAGCCAAGTTCATGTCCTTTTTGACACCAATTCCCTGCTCGTACATATAACCCAGCCGCGACTCTGACAAGGCATACCCCTCCTTGGCTGCCTTTTCAAACCACGCCATAGCAGCTGCATAATCTGGTTTACCCAGCTCATTACCCGCGAGGAGATAGCCCATTCTGTCCTCGGCAATCACATCCCCTTTTTTCGCCAGAGCCTGCAAATGATGGTAGTTGTCTGAGTCTTTACTCTTGATCTGGGTTAATAATTTTTCAGCTTCCGTCTCGGTTAGTCCCCAACTCTGAAACGACACCAGAAATCCCAGAATAAGTATCATTCTTCCACAAAGTTTCATTGGAACCTCATCTCCATTGCTGTCTGTTAATTTCTACTTTCGATTCTAACAAGGCATGAATCTTAAATTTAAGACAAAGAAAAGGGGCTTAAGCCCCTTTTCCCTACCTCAATAAACAGTCTGTCTAAGCAAGACTTATTGTTCTTGAGCGGACATATCAACCAGCGAACCAGTCACACCGTCGTATACAAAGTTCTGAGCAACCAAAGAACCCGTAGCAGCGGTGAACACCAGACGTGGACGTGAAGAGGAAGTGAAGTCGCTAGCAGGAGCACCAGCAGCCATCAGAGCAGCTTCAATAGCCGTAGATGAAAAATCTACGTTACCACCAGCGGCCAACGCCGTTGTCGTAAGCTGAGCCGGAGCTGTCTGCGTACCATCTGGGTTGATGGCATAGACATTGATCTGGGCAGCTACAGAACCGGTATTGATCAGGTGGATAAAGGTTTGGTAATTGGTCACAGCGGCAGGGAGATAATCCTTCACAGATACCTGAGCGACATTCAGCAGCAAATCATACAGATTGCCTGTAGCGCTTTCCAGTGCTACGGCTGTCGACGTGGTACCGTTCATGTTCTTGACAGTAACTGTCGGGACTACATTAGGAACAAAAGCTGTCTTTCCATTGCCTTGGAAACACACATATTCCGCAGCTGTCGTCAAGCTGGCAACAGGAACAGTCAGCGTTTCAGAGGTAGCAGCAGAGGCGGTTGCTGCGGTCAGCGAAGCACCTCCAACCGTGGTTGCAGATACTACTGGCGTCGTACAACCTGCATCAGTTGTCAATTCCAGAAGCCCACCCGCTCCTGCCAACGGTGCAAAATAACCCTGAGTAGCGTTCAGCGTTACCAACTGCTGTACTATCGCTGCGTCATTGGTGGTAGCAGACGAAGGATATGCATACCCTGCTGTGGTCGTGGTCGTAGCTGTCACAATGTTGTCGACATTCGCCGTATTCGTGAACGTAATGCTACCCAGATTAACCTGAGTTGTTGCCGCTGCACCCGATACATTGGCATTATTGGTAAGTTGCGCATTGGTCGGCGACGCCAATACATTGATCTTGGCCGTTTCAGCCTTTCCTGTAAACTTATCAGAGGACAGCACTGCTCCAGTTGCGCCATAGTTGGACTCAATAAAGCTACTAGCCACCTTAGCGGTATTTGATACACCAGAGTCCAGATTGCCATAGGGGCTGGCTGCGGTCACCTGGGTATTTTGATCAGCCATACCAAATTCGACCGACAGAGTGCTCCCTGCAGTTGCCAAGGCATTAGCTGCATCCGAGACAAAGGAGGCTGGCGTGTAGGTGAACGTTGATCCGGCAGGTAAACCTGAGGAAAGAGAAATTACAGTGCCTGAACCGGCCGTGCACGCTGCAGCTGTAGTAACACTCGTGCTATTTGAACAATAGGCAGCATTACCTAAGTTGATAGCAAAAGATTCAGTAGCGCCAGAGTTAGTCGTACCTAATGATGTAACAACTGCTGAGCTGCCTGAAGGAAACACGTTGCTCAATACGCCAGCTTCGCTGACCTGAACACCTAACGCACCGGCTGCTTCGCCCGTAGTCCACTTCGCTCCACCGCTCAGGGTGTAGTATAGATCAACGATATTCTGTGTCGTAATCCCCCCCGTCACGTAGGTGACTGCATTCGGCGCAGGCATCTTAACCGGGGCAGTTGCGCTGGCCGTTGCCCAAATTTCAGTAGCCAGATTGAGAGGGGTAACTGTCTGTATGCCAGCTGTAGTGGTTGCAAACACCATGGAACTTGCACCCACGGCCATGGTCATCATGCCTAGCCTTATCGCTTGCTTCAAAACAATATTATTTCTGCTCATTTTTCGATTCACTCCGGTGGTATTTTGAACTCGGCATCGTGCCCAAGGTCTGTCAAGTAGACAGTGCCATTCTAACTTCGGTCATCGGCTTGTCAAGCGCATGGGCAACATTAACATTCTAATTTTGTGCTCTAATACAGAAAATTGTCATGAGGCTGTCATGCCTTAGTGTTCCAGGTATGCTGATATGTCCCATATTCGCTTGCACGCTTTGACAGTTGCATAGTATAGACGGTTATTGACCTGAAATCTTAATTTTTTTCTTTGCTCTGCGAACTCAGCGGTATTCACACTTCTTAATTCCAGCTTGACTATTGACCCTGCTTTGTCGATCATAATGCTTCGTTTTTTAGCTTGCCCATTCTTTAGGTATTTTCCATGCAGGTTCGTAAGTGGCAGGGTGGCTTTACCTTAATTGAAATGCTGGTGGTTCTGGTTATTATCGGCCTATTAGCAGGGTTGGTGGGTCCTAGACTTTTTGGACATGTGGATACGGCGAAGGTACAGACGGCGCAGACACAGATCAAAATGCTCAAGGGGGCTGTAGACGCCTTGCGTTTGGACATAGGTCGCATACCTACCACGACCGAAGGACTTAGTCTGCTGGTAACGCCTCCGCAGGATGAAAAATTGCATAGTATGTGGCATGGGCCTTATATAGATGGTGCCCTGCCTCCAGATCCTTGGGGTAATGCCTATCAGTACAGTGTGCCCGGGGCTGATGGGCAAGCGTTTGCCCTCTACTCTTGGGGCGCTGATGGCAAGCCTGGAGGAACCGGACTTGACGCTGACCTTGGTTACCTGCCCCCCCAGCCCTAGACGTGATCGGGCTTTACTCGGTCCCTACGTTGAGGGCTTTACGTTGCTTGAGCTGCTCGTCGTTCTGGTTATCATGGGTATGTTAACCGCGCTGGTGCTACCGCGTTTGCGTTCGCTAGAGCAGTCTTCCCTGTTCTATACACAACAGCAATCCCTGCTCCATGACTTGGGGCGCATCAGCTATTTAGCCTATTCTCGTGGACACGACCTGACCCTGAGTAACCAGGTGATATCCCGTTCCGTACTGGAAATTCCTGATGGGTGGCGTGTCGTCTTTCCGCACCCCATTCTGGTGGATTTCAACGGTTTTTGCAGTGGTGGTGATGTTGAGCTGACGCCGCCGGGCGACCGTCCCAAGGAAGTCTGGCACATGCAAAGTCCTACCTGTGCGCTTCAACCGCTGCAACATGCACCCTAGTCCTGGCCGTCGTAGCCGCTCCATGGCCGGCTTCACCTTGATGGAAGCCATTGTAGCTCTGGTACTGATCTCTGCGGCCGGAGCCAGTCTCATGGCCTGGATCAACAGTGACTTTCAGATCCTCTACCGTGTAGAAGAGTCAGCGAAACGCAACGAGGCCACGCTTAATGTGCTGGCTTTCATGACTTCAGTCAACCCTATGCTGTCCCCGTCCGGCAAGATGCAGTTTGTGCACTACCGCATCATCTGGGAGTCCACCCTGCTGACCCCTACACTTGAAGGAGCCAATTTCCCCCATGGGCTTAGTGATTTTAAGCTCGGCCTGTACCAGACCAGCATCAGCGTCTATACCGAGGATGCTCTCTGGTTTTCCCTGAGCCTGCGGCAAGTAGGATTCAAGGAGGTACGTGTACCTGTCAACTTGTTGCAATCACCATGAAATCACCTACGGCACCTTCAGGCTTCACGCTTCTTGAGATGCTGGTGGTCATGGTCATGGTTACCCTGATCAGCACGCTGCTTATCGAAGCCATGGGCTATGTCTTGAACATTCAGCGACGCTCGGCGCAGCAAACCTATCAACTTGAAGACAAAGCCATGCTTGAAGACTGGTTGCGTCAATTACTGCAGGGATTACAGCCTGATCTGGCCGGTGGTACCGATGTTTTTAGCGCGGACCGTGAGGGCATGAAAGGCTTGAGTACCCATCCACTAAGTACGCTTCATGGTGAACTGACTGAATTTACCCTGTCCCTGCAGCGCGACGACGCGCTAACGACCACCGACATCATATATCGCAGCGGTGATCAGGAGATGAAGCTCATGCATGTTAAAGATGGAAGCCTGCACTGGATTTATGGTGATGATCAGGGTGTCTTCCATGATCGTTGGCCCCCTGATGACAAATCATGGCCACAGATTCCTGCGTTAATCCGCCTGCAGGGTCAAGATATGGATTTTCTGGCGGCACCGCAGGGGCCCAGGAACAGCCCTCCCGTTAGCGCTAGCTACTCGACGTTTATGCCATGAAGCAACAGGGCGGATTCGTTCTTCTGCTGACCATCTGGCTACTGACCATCATGGTCATCGTCGTGAGTTACTTTGGCAGACAGGTGCAGGAAGCTGTTGAACTGGCCGCTCAGGCGCAGCAACGCACTCAAGCTCTGGAGGATCTCGCCAATACCCGGGAGGAGATCCTCTACCGCCTGGGCACGACACCCATGTCGGCCAATGGTTTGGGGCTGGATCCTGCCACTACCCTCGCGCTCGACGACCGCGCCTATGCCGGCTTGGGTGACAGTCAGTTCAGGCTACAAGACGACCGTGGTTTATGCAACCTCAGTGTGGTCGACAGCACACGCCTGGATCTCTTCTTCGGCATCATGGGGGCTGATTCCTCACTCTTGGCCACTCTGAATGATACCCTGCTGGACTATACTGATGCTGATGACAGCAAACGACTTAATGGTGCCGAAAGGGACGATTACCTGGCCTTGGGATTACCTCCTCCGCGTAATGCATACATGACCAGCGCCTATGATGCCCATAAAATTCTGGGATGGAGTACGCAAGCGTCATTTTGGGATCATGATGCCTTGCCGCAACTGTGCACCACGGACCTCTTGAATGGACTGAACCCTATGACCGCACCATGGCAGGTGCTGGCATCTGCTCCTGGCATGGACTATGAGAAAGCGCAGGCCATCATCCGCCAGCGAACCACAGGGGTGCTGTCTCAGGCTCAGTTGTCCGATCTCACGGCGGTCTCTTCCAACCCTTTGATGCCCACCGTAGTCAACTTTCCCGGCAACAGTGTACGCATTACCCAGACATCCGCCGCGATTCCCTATGCGCTGCAGTTTGATGTGACCCTGACGCCTCAAGACCGACAGGCTCCCTGGCGGATCAATTATTCCCTGCATGTCCCCCTGGCCGACATTCCCGCCTCCGCATCAACCACACCTTTGCCGCCTCGCTCTACCCTGCAACCCACCGCGCCGGTGTTTTGATATATCAGTGAATCACATTGTTCATGCTGGTTACGGCCAACATGATCGCTGCCATGATCACACCAATCACGCCGCCAATCGACAGTATGGATAAGGGTTCAAGGATAATCAGGAAGCGCTTGATGCGCTCTCGCGTTGAAGTCTCGTACAGGGTAGCCAGGGTTTTCAGCATAGGAGCCAGTTCGCTGGTTCGTTCTCCGACACGGATGAGATTGATGCCTGTCAGGGATAAGGTACGGTTGCTCTGCAAGGCATCAGCCAGTTTCCTGCCTGCACACACCTCCTTGCCGACGCGCTGCATCTTGTGGCGCAGCGATACCAGTCGCAGGCTCTGTTCGGCCAATTCCATGGACTTAACGATAGGGACGCGGTTAGTCAGCAGGGTGCCTAGCATGGTGGCCCAGTTTCCCATTTCCACATCGGTAATCCAGAGACCTATCCCCGGCAATAGGGACATAGTTTCCATAAGGCGCAGGCGAACAGCAGCATTGGACAAGGCACTTACCACCAACAGAAATAAAGCTGAAAGGCCGATCCCCAACTCCAGCAGGTGACCATTGACAAAAACACCCAGTTCCAGAACCAGACGCGAGAGTTCGGGAAGTTGTGACTGGTTATTGTTCAGCATTGAAGTAAATTTGGGGACCACAACGATAAAGATCAGCAACACCGCAGCTATGCCGCTCATCATCAGAATGGCCGGATAGATCAAGGCATTGCGCGTATCCTGACGGATCTGCGCCTGATATTCCATCTGCGCTGCACCGCTGTCCAGGGCTTCTGCAAGTTTGCCTGTGAATTCGCCCGCTGCCGCAAGCTGCATCATATAGGATGGCAACTCTAGTCCGCTCTCTGCAAGCGCTGTTGAAAAATTCAGCCCGGCGCGTAAAGCGGTATGCATCTTCGTAAAAGCCGCCCCCGTACCATCATCCAAATGCGTTTGCGCTATGGACTCCACGGCTTCCACCAGTGTGACGCCGGCCTTAAGCAGGGTTGCCAATTCGCGAATCACCAAGGTGCGCGACTGCTGACTGATACGCCCTGAATTCTTGGACGGCTGCAACACCTCTATCTGCTGCGCCATGATCGAGACCGGTATCAATTGATACTGTTCGAGCTGTCGCATGACATCGCGCTCGTTTTTGGCATCCATGCTGCCTTCACTGATCTGTCCCTTTTGATCTACGGCCTGGTAACGAAACTCCATCACAGCTCTCCCAGACCGACTACCCGCAGGACTTCCTCAACACTGGTATGCCCCTGCCAGGCTTTGATAAGACCATCATCGCGCAAGGTACGGCATCCTTCTTGGCTGGCAAGGTCGGCAAGTTCTTGCGCTGAGGCGCGGCGCAAAACTGCTTCCTGCAAAGACTGGGTGACCGGCACAAACTCATAGATACCCAGGCGCCCGCGATAGCCTGTTCCATGACAGTCCGGACATCCGCGTGGCACTCGCCAGCGGGCAACCCCCTGGAATTGCTGCGGGAAATGTTCCTTCAGGGTTTGAATCATCCGCTCCAGCGTCATGTCTTCAGATTGCGGCGTGGCACAGTGACAGAGTCTTCTCACCAGGCGCTGCGCCTCCACAGCTCGAATGGATGAAGCTACCAAAAATGGCTCCAGCCCCATATCCAGCAGGCGGCTGAAGGCGCTAACGGCGTCGTTGGTATGCAGGGTGGACAATACCATATGCCCAGTGAGCGCCGATTGAACTGCGATTTGTGCTGTTTCAAGATCACGAATTTCACCAATCATGATGACATCAGGGTCATGGCGCAAGATGGCGCGCAAGGCGCGAGCAAAGTCATAACCTATCTCACTATGCGCCTGGATCTGCGTTATACCAGGCATTTTGTATTCCACAGGATCCTCCACCGTAATGATTTTACGGCGTCGGTCATTAAGGATGTCCAGCAATGCGTAAAGCGTCGTGCTCTTTCCTGATCCTGTAGGGCCGGTGACCAGGACAATGCCATGCGGCTCATGCGCCCACTGCATCAGGGCTGCGCGGTGATCGGCTTCCAACCCCAAATTCTCAAGATTCAGGGACGTTCTCTCCTTGGGAAGCAGTCGCATGACGATAGATTCACCCACAGATGCAGGAATCACCGATACGCGGATATCCATCTCCATGCCACTGGCTCGTATCGATATTCTCCCATCCTGAGGCAGTCGGCGCTCGGCTATGTCCAAGCCCGAGATCAGCTTGATTCTGGATACAACCGCATCAAAACGGTCCCTGGGCAGGGTAAAACGTGTCTGTAATATACCATCGATGCGAAATCGAACCTGAAACTCGCGCTCAGCCGGTTCAACATGTACATCCGATGCATTCTCATCGGTGGCCTGTGCAATCATCGTATTTACCAACTCTATGACCGGAGCCTCTTCTGCCAGTTCACGCAATAACTCGATGCTGTCTCCCTTGGTATCGATGATCCCTTCCAAACGCTTGATCAAAGCTTCGATGTCCTGGCTACGGACAAAGTGCCAGCGGATCACCCGCTGTGGAAATGCCCGCGAGATCATTTCCTGTAACTCATGCTGTATCGGGTTTCGTGCCACACAGGCCAGATACCCATCAACATGTTCCCAGATGAGTAATTCATGCGCTGTAAACCACGCAATATTGTAGGGACTCTGCACGATAGCCTCTACAAACACGGCAGGATCCGATGGCAGATCACTCATTGACAACAGAGACATTCCCACCTGCTCGGCAAGCACCGGCAACAACATCTCTTCAGACAGAGCGCCCATACGCACCAGAATCGACCCCAGACGTCCACCAAATTGCTTCTGGAAAGACAGCGCCCTCTCTAGCTCACCCGCAGACGTCAGTGCTCGCCTGATCAATAACGCCCCGATACAGTCCTCTTTACTCTCTGCCGTCGCTGAAGGGATCTCATGGGAAGCGGGTAATTGCAAGTCTCATTCTCCTCCCCGCAGGGATTCTGGTTTTAACCTGCTGCCATATCCGGACAGCGATAGATGCAACAAGTTTCCAGACATCTGTCTCACCTCACTCAATACCCGGCAGGCACGGGTTATAGGGGAGTACCTCTTGCAAAACCCCAAATGCGAATGTGATGAATTGCTGAGTAAAGCAAGAAAAGAGATGAATGGATGCAGTTACTTTGGCAAAATACTGACACTACAACAAGTCAGTCAACCCGAAAGGCCTGCTGATAAATTCTACTCGTCGCCCATTTTTAATGCAACGCTGGAATTCAAACAATATGACCACCTGCCTTAAGCCCTCTACAGAGCATCTTGCCCGTGTGTAGATTGGACACCTCAGCGGAATGGCTCCGCCATTGACGCACATGAACGTCACTTCTGCCAACCAACGACTCCCTTGACCTCCGGCATGAAGTTCAAGAGCCCGGCAGGGAGCCTCATGCCGTCTATGATCGTGGGCTCCCACTTGCATTGAGCTGACGCCTACGGCCGCGATGCTTCGTAACCCCCCTCTTTATGCCACTCCTCAACCGAATTGCTTATATGGTTTCCGGGAACAACGACCAGAGCGCATGTGTGGTACCGCCCCCCTCGGTCTTGATAAGGGAGCAAAAAGTCA
Source organism: Pseudomonadales bacterium (assembly GCA_013043915.1). Lineage (GTDB taxonomy): Bacteria > Pseudomonadota > Gammaproteobacteria > Pseudomonadales > Moraxellaceae > JABEVH01. The sequence goes on along the minus strand of JABEVH010000127.1, from coordinate 460 downwards.
TGAGCTGCCAGATGGTTGGCGTGTTTGCGCTTAGCGCAGTTCCATTAATGCGATGACTTCCTTGAAGATGCACCGGTGTCATGATGAAGCAGAGTGCTCATTTTTTATACAAAAGGATTAAAAGTTAAGTACCTCGGCGACAACAACACCTAGCTTCTATAGGTTATAATGTCAGGCTTTGGTCTGTCCTCACATTGAGGGCCCATCGTTGGCCGCCATTCATAGGTTTGGCATGACGGCCAACAAGTTTGATAGGTAGCATTCATGAGATTACTTGTACTGTGCACAGCCATGATGTTTATCAGCGCATGCAGCACTCCACAGGGCATAGTTCCCGCTCCCTTGGCCTTGCCTCGGCGAAATGTGCAAGTTTCAACCACCACCTTGGCTCCTAAAACAACGGGATTAGCAACGCCTACTTCCCCGATGGAAATCACGCCGCTGCCTCCTGCTGCCGACA
>JABEVH010000126.1 GCA_013043915.1 Pseudomonadales bacterium | reverse complement strand
CTAACAACCTGTCATATCTCTGGAAGAGAAAAACCGTGAGCCAGTGTGATGACCACCCGAAACAAAACCAGCGCTGCATCAACATAGGTCTATCAATGATAATAAGGGAACGAGCCAGCTCCCTTTGTCGTGTTGTGCCTCCTCCAAAGCTGCAGAGGCCATGGTCATGGTTACTACAAGGTACAGCTGGATTCGCTTAACATTGAAATTACAGCTCATCTCGCTTTGTGAGTGTGCAATCGCGGCATAGCTCGCAGCTACTCCCGAAGATCAAGGGTTCTGGTTTGCTATTACTGAGGTCATCCAGTGAATGATGGATTTTCAGGGTAGCAGTCAGTCGTATTCAAGGCTTGGGAGGCCAACGAGGTTGAGTGAACCTGTTACTTTAAACCTTATCCAGCCAGGTATTCGTACGGCAGCGCACATAGTCGAATATTGACGGACTGTTTAGGCGGTAGGGGGCTAGAAAATTTGACGCCACTGGGCATTTGGCTGATCCGTCATGATAAGGCACCTGCGTTTGGTAGGTTCGCGCGTCAGCGCCACTCAGGAAACCATGGTAGCAATTCACATAGTCAGCAAGGCGGGCCGTACTTGCGAAGTGATAGAGTGGCATTTACGCTCCGCTATAGTTGTTAACCCTCGAAAGAGGGCCGCTCACATGTGTTCAAATAAGCGCAGAAAACCCCGCTGTTCAGGGCGGGGAGAAGTCATGGCGTTACGTTACTTATATGTAGGCCACATTCTTTTTTAGTGGCATCTTCCCACCACCAACGCCCTTCGCGTTCATGTTGTCCTGGCAGGATGGGGCGCGTGCATGGTTCACAGCCTAAGGATACGTACCCTTGGGCATGTAGAGGATTGTAAGGCAACTCAAAAGCCCTTATATATTCCCATACCGTGCTGGATGACCAGGATGCCAGTGGGTTGAATTTAACCAGTGCTTGTTGATTTTTACCGAGATGATTGTCGATTTGTACCACGGGTATGCCCAGTCGTGTGCCGGGACTCTGATCCTGACGTTGTCCGGTGGACCAGGCTTGTAGAGTAGATAACTTCCGCTTGAGCGGCTCTACCTTACGAATGCCGCAGCACTCATGATGATCATCGCGGTAAAAACTGAAAAAACCCTTGCGGGACACCAGGTCTTCGAGGGCAGCCTGTTCAGGAAAGCAAACCTCGATATCGATGCCAAAATGTTCCCTGACCTGGTCGAAGTAGCGATAGGTGTCAGGAGGAAGTCGGCCAGTATCCAGTGAAAATACACGGAAGGGCAAGCCTGATTTTTTAGCCATGTCGATCAGCACAACGTCTTCAGCGCCGCTAAATGCGATGGCTGTGTCAGCAAACTTTTGTAGTGCGAAGCGCAGGATATCTTGCGGTCGAGCGTGCGCCAGTTCAGTCTGCCAAAGGCTCACATCATCAGAGAGGCTCATGCCAGGTTCTCCTAGGTTAGGTTGGTCAAAAGTGTATCACGGTCGGAACAGCCTGTTTCAGCTTACAAAGCCGTGTCGCTTGCGTCATAATGCACCTTTTGTGGGCTTGAGCCCCTGGAGGGATCACTAGCTCATGGTCATGACTGTAGATGCTATCACAGCCCTGATTCAGGCAGGCTTGCCTGGCGCCAGGGAATCAGGGTTTGTTGTGCTCAGGGTAGATGAGCATGATCGTTTATGGTGCCGCATGCCTTACCATCCCAGGCAGTTACGCCCAGGAGGGACGCTGTCTGGCCCGACCATGATGGCCTTGGCTGATGCAGCGATGTATGCCTGTGTGCTGTACCATGCCGGTGCTGAAGAGATGTCGGTAACACAATCTCTGGCGATCAATTTCCTGCGTCGCCCCGAGCCTTCGGATCTGGACGCCTGTGTGGAGTTGCTGAAGGCCGGGCGTCGCAGTATGACTATGGATGTGCGTCTTTATTCGGGAGGGGATGCGCGGCTGGTTGCTCAGGCAACGGGCGTTTATGCATTGCCTTCCTCGTCGACTTTGTAATGGTGTGAGATTTTGATGACTTTTTCCCTGACTCCTGAACAGCTTTACCGGCCAGTTTCTGAAACATCCCTGCCGTTTGCGGACACCCGTGAAGTGGTGGGACAAAATGATTTTCTTGGGCAGGATAGAGCGCGTAAGGCGCTAGAGTTCTCACTGTCCATGAATCACGATGGTTATAATCTGTTTGCTGTGGGATCGACGGGCCTGGGTAAGCGCACCATGATACGTCGTCATCTCGAAGCCAGGGCACGTACGATGCCTGCGCCTGAGGATTGGTGTTACGTCAATAATTTTGAAGATCCCCGGCGTCCTCAGGCGATTTCATTTCCAGCGGGTCAAGGCATTGTCGCCAAAAAAGACTTGCAAGAGCTCTGGCGTAATCTGACGAATAATATGGCAGCAGCCTTTGAGAATGATCTGTACTACGAACGTATGGAAAATCTCAAGGGTGAGCTGTCAAAAGCTCAGCAGGATCTGCTTTCTGAACTGGCGCAAGCAGGTGAAAAAAAGAAGGTCAAGTTGGTCTTGCGAACCCCGGGTGGATATGGATTCTCTCCCATGAATGATGAGGGGGAGGTCATGGGCATCGAAGAATTCAATGCCTTGAGCAAAAAAACGCAAGCAGGTCTGCGCCAGGCCATGGATGATATGGAGGGGCGTTTACGCAAGGTCGCTAAAGTCTTGACTCGTGAGGAGCAGATCAATCGTGACAAGATGCGCCAACTTAACCAGGAAGTGGCCATGGCTGCCCTGGCCCCCGAGATGGATAAGTTGCGCCAGAAACATCGGGGACATGCCCGTTTTATGGCTTTTCTGGAACGTCTCCAGGCTGATGTGCTCCAGAACATTGACCTGGTTTTAAATCAGGGTGAGCAGCAAGATGCGGTAGCTAATGTATCATCGGATAACTTTGTCCCTTCGCGCTATCAGATTAATGTCATCGTCAGCCATGATCCTGAACAGGGGGCTCCCGTCATTCTGGAAGATTTGCCGACTCACTACAACTTGCTAGGACATGTAGAACAGGTCACTTACATGGGGACGGTCGCTACTGATTTTACCCTGATACGGGCAGGGGCCTTGCATCGAGCTAATGGTGGGTTCCTGATGCTTGAGGCTGAGCAAGTGCTGGAGCAACCCTATGCCTGGCAGGGATTGAAACGTGCTTTACATGCTAAAGTGATGAAGTTCTCTTCTTTAGAGCAGATGTTGACCTTGACCGGTACCTTGTCGCTGGAAGCTGATGCCATACCGCTGCATGTCAAAATTGTTCTTTTGGGTGATAGAGAAACCTTTTATCTGCTGCAGCAATTTGACCCGGAACTTTCGGACTATTTCAAGGTTCGTGCTGATTTTGAACCGACGATGAATCGTACGGCTGAGAATGAACTAGGATATGCCCGCTACTTAGCTGATTTTCTCGACAAAGAAGGGCTTAAGCCTTTGGATCGTTCGGCGGTCGCGCGCGTGATTGAAGAAAGTTCACGCTGGGCTGCTGATCAGCAACGTATTGCATTGCATGCGGCTTCTGTGGCTGATTTGCTGCGTGAATCGCATCACTTGGCCAAGGCAGGGCGTAGCCGACTCATCAAGTCCAAACATGTTGAGGCGGCCATAGCCGCGATGGAAGCGCGTCATGACCGATTGCGCCGTGACTTTCTTCAGGATATTGCTGAAGGCTCACAGCTGTTCACTTGTACGGGACAGGTAGTAGGGCAAGTCAATGGCCTGTCAGTACTCGACTATGCAGGTTTTGAGTTTGGTCAACCAGCTCGCATTACAGTTACTACGCATTATGGTTCGGGAGATGTGCTCGACATCGAACGAGATGTGGACCTAGGTGGTGCTCTGCATTCCAAGGGGGTATTGATTCTTGGAAGTTACCTGAAGTCTGTTTTTGGTCGTCAACATGCCTTACGTTTCTCTGCAAGCATTGCGTTTGAGCAGTCTTATGGCGAAGTGGACGGTGACAGTGCTTCCTTGGGTGAGCTCTGTGCACTTGTATCGTCGTTGGCACAAAGACCGGTTAACCAAGCACTGGCGATAACCGGTTCGGTGAATCAGCGCGGAGAAGTGCAACCCATCGGCGGAGTGAACGAAAAAATCGAGGGGTATTTTGCGGCTTGTCAGGCCATGGGACCCTTGCATGGACAAGGTGTGATCATTCCAGTGCAGAACATCAGGCATCTTATGTTGCGCAGTGACGTGGTTAATGCCGTCAAGGCAGGTCGTTTTCATTTGTATGCGGTAGCGCAAGCCACTGAAGCTATGGAGTTGCTGATGGGGCAGCCGGCAGGATGTGTATTGGAAACAGGCGAATTTATACCGGGCAGCCTGTTTGCTGCTGTGGATGAGCAGTTACAGATGTGGCGGATAGCTGAACGCAAGGATGAAGAGGATGATGGCGACGAAACCCCTGAACCAGGGGCCTTGCGAGCCTCAGAGTGAGAATTGTTCACCTAGGTAGACTTTGCGGACAGTTTCATTTTCCAGAATATGCGATGGCGGTCCTTCGGCAATGACTTCGCCTGAGCTAACGATATAGGCTTTTTCGCAGATGGTGAGCGTTTCGCGCACATTATGGTCGGTGATGAGCACCCCGATACCACGGTCTCGCAGATGAGTGATGATGCTTTTGATGTCGCTGACCGAGATTGGGTCGACCCCGGCAAAGGGTTCATCAAGCAGAATAAAGGAGGGTTCCAGAGCCAGCGCTCGAGCAATTTCCACGCGCCTGCGTTCCCCCCCTGACAAGCTCATGCCCAGATTTTTACGCAGATGTTCAATGTGGAACTCTTGCAACAAATGGTCAAGGCGATCATGGCGATCTTTGCGTTTTAGTTGCCGACGGGTTTCCAGAATAGCCAGTATGTTTTCCTCCACGGTCAGTTTGCGAAAGATGGATGCCTCTTGCGGAAGGTAACCTATGCCAGCGCGGGCGCGGCCGTGCATGGGAAGGAAGGATAAATCCCGGTCATCGATATAGATGCGGCCACGATCAGCGGGAATTAGCCCGACAATCATGTAAAAGCTAGTGGTTTTTCCAGCTCCGTTAGGACCTAGTAGGCCTACGATACTGGCACCCTCAACGCTCAGGCTGACATTGCGAACCACGGTACGCCCCTTAAATGATTTCTCCAGCCCTTCAACTCGTAACAGGCTCATGTTCCAGATGCTCCTGTATTGGTTGTATGTACGGGTGGTGCTACTGCTGACGCTGCTGGTACTGGTGGGGTAGGTGTTTTGCTGTTTTTGCTGTTGTCTCGCGGTGGAAAGACCAAAAAAACGCGACCTTGGCTATCGCCTTGAGCATCAATATGTTGAGCCTGTATCTGATAGTGGATGATGGAACCATCTGCAGAGGAGTCATCTTGTTTGATGTGGGCATCATGGATCAGTGTCAGTTCATCCTTGATCAGGTCGTAATCGATTTCCTGAGCATGTGCCGTGACCGGTCCTTTGGCCGGGTCTTGCACCTGTTGGTAACGGGCTGGATTGCCGAGTGCTACGGCTGTTTGTACTTTGCCATCTTTGTCGGTCTGTACCGTCAGTTGATCAGACCAGAGACGCATCGTCCCTTGTATGATCATGACGTTGCCGCGATAGATGGCCAAACCGCTTTTTTGATTATATGAGGCTGAATCGGCCGTAACTTGTACAGGCTGGTCGCGGTCGCTGTCCAAAGACCAGGCACAAGGGACCGGGAGAACGAGCAGGGCAAGAAGATATTTAATGGGTAAGGACATAAGTTCCCCGCACGTTATGGTGCAGATTAAGTTCACCGGTTTTTAAGCTGGCATCCATGCCCAAGGCATCGGTGTCGCCCTGACTGGATACCATATGAACAGCCACCTCCGTGCTGATGGCTTGCAAGTCGGGATAGGCATCCAGCAAGGATGTAGAAATGGTCAGTTTTTCTCGTGCCAGTGTGGTCAGACGTTTGCCGACCACGTTTTGCTTCAAAATAAGATGTGAGTTGTTGCTCAGACTGGTCCCCTGCTCAGCATCGAGTTGCCAGGCAGGCAAACCATCTTGAAACATGACGACTTGAGGCGTCTGCAACAGGGAGTGCTCAACACCCTGGCTGAAATGATCCAGGGATTGGGAGGTCACTTGGCGGATGACGATGCCGTTGTCATCAGTGAGCATGGATTCGGCTCCCGTCACACGGTAATCGGGTGCTTGTGATGAACCTATGCCTGTTAAAGTGCGCTCGCCACTTGACTTGTAACCATAAAAATAGGCTAGACATGCCAGCATGATAAATATACCCAGAAGGCTGGCACTGTTTTTCAGGTCCATGCCTAGGGTTCCAGGTAGTGAGCTTGTAGTGTATCAAGTTTGCCTTGGGCATCGAGTAGAAAGTCACACACCTCTCTGACCGCTCCACGCCCCCCGCGTAATGTCGTGACCATATCGGCATGTTCACGCACCCAAGAATGAGCATTGGCGACGGCAACACCTAGCCCGGCCAGACGCATGGCTGCGAGATCAGGAAGATCATCACCGACATAGGCGACAGCATCTAGCGTAAGCTCGTAAGTTTGAGCAAGCTCCTGCAAGGCTATGCCCTTGTCCTCGCGGCTCTGCATAACCGTATCTATGCCAAGATTACGTGCTCGATGCAGGACAAGTTGGGATTGTCTCCCGGTGATAATGGCAACGCGTCCTCCGGATTGTCTCCACATCTTAATGCCATGACCGTCCTGGGTATCGAAGGCTTTAAGTTCTTCACCTTGCTCTGTAAAGTAAAGGCGACCATCCGTCAGTACACCATCGACATCCAAAACCAAGAGTTCAATGCGCGCCGCTTTTTTTTTCAGAGCCATTACACTACCCCAGCCCTTAGCAGATCATGCATATTGAGAGCGCCCAAAGGATGCCCCTCCTGATCAATCACGATAAGCCCATTGATCTTAAGGTCCTCCATGATACGCAAAGCCTCGGCGGCCAGAGTTCCAGGTGAAATGCTGCGGCAGTTGCGAGTCATGACTTCTCGTATCATGGTGTGGGTAAAATCAAGCTGGCGGTCCAGAGTCCTACGTAAATCCCCATCAGTAAATAGGCCGCTTAAATGCCCCTGGGCATCAACCACCGCAGTCATGCCCATGCCTTGGCGAGTCATGACCAACAGGGTGTCGCGCAGGGAGGTGTCCTCGGTGACTTGTGGCAGTTGATCACCTTGATGCATGATGTCGTCAACTTTAAGCAATAGCTGTCTTCCCAGCGCACCACCCGGGTGTGATAACGCAAAGTCTTCGACCGTAAAGCCGCGTGCTTCCAGCAGGGCGATGGCCAAAGCATCACCGAGAGCTAAGCTGGCCGTCGTGCTGGACGTGGGAGCCAAGCCCAGGGGGCAAGCTTCTTGAGCTTGGCCGGTCATTAAACTGATATCGGCATACCGTGCCAGCGTGGAGCCGGATGAACGCGTCATACTGATCAGGGGGCAGCCTAATCGCTTGAGTACCGGAACCAGGGTGAGTAGTTCAGCCGTTTCTCCTGAGTTGGAGAGGGCCAGTACCACGTCTTGGCGCGTGATCATGCCCAAATCACCGTGACTAGCTTCGCCGGGGTGAACAAAGAAGGCAGGCGAGCCGGTGGATGCCAGTGTGGCGGCAATTTTTCCGGCAATATGCCCGGACTTTCCCATGCCCATCACGACAATGCGTCCTTTGCAGCCAAGCATAAGCTGGCAAGCCTGCATAAAGCTCTCGCCCAATTCGGGCAGGAGGGCATCTAGTGCTTGACGCTCCAGGTCAATTACACGGCGTGCTGAGGAGATGAAATCTTGCTGGCTCATCGGAAGGCTCGTAGATTTTAGTCTGAGATTATACATGGAAAATCAAGACGAAGGCAGGTTGCTGATCGTATGAGAAGACGTCAAATAGTAAGCGGATAGTATCGTAAAATTGGGTTGTACTGGCCAGCTACGGCCTGTGGTATAGTGCAGGCCTGAATTAATTCATGATGGATTAAGCTGGTGACTATCGAAAATCTTGTTGAAATTCGAGGCCTGTCGTTTAAGCGTGGTCACCATGTCATTTTTGATGGTGTGAATGTGAGTATTGCTCGTGGCAAAGTAACGGGCATCATGGGGCCTTCAGGGTGCGGTAAAACAACCCTGTTACGTTTTATCGGAGGGCAACTGCATCCTGATGCCGGCAGTGTTCATGTCGATGGTGATAATGTGGCCGTGTTGGGGCGGGATGATTTGTTTCGTGTGCGGCGCAAGATGGGCATGCTCTTTCAGAGTGGTGCTTTGTTTTCGGATCTTGATGTGTACGAGAATGTTGCATTTCCTCTGCGTGCACATACCAAGTTGCCTGAAAACCTCATAGAAAATCTTGTGGCTATTAAACTTGAAGCGGTGGGGTTGCGAGGTGCAGAAAGGCTTATGCCTGCTGAGCTTTCCGGCGGCATGGCACGCCGAGCTGCCTTGGCACGAGCCATTGCCTTGGATCCCCATATGGTGATGTACGATGAGCCATTTGCCGGGCAGGATCCTATTGTCATGGGCGTGTTGGTCAAGTTGATTCGTACCTTGCGCGAAGCGCTGGGGTTAACTACCGTAATTGTGTCGCATGATGTCGAAGAGACCTTGTCGATATCGGACTATATCTATGTGCTGGCTGATGCCAAAGTCATCGGTGAAGGTACCCCCGAGGAGTTAAGGCAGTCGACATCGCCTTTTATTCAGCAGTTTTTAAAGGGTCAACCTGATGGTCCGGTGCGTTTTCGTTACCCGGCACCGAGTTTCCGTGAACAGGTTTTGGGAGGGACCGGCCATGCATGAGTTTTTGCAGCGTCGGGGCGAACTCTGGCTGGAGATGCTAAGGCGTTTGGGTGCTTCCCTGATATTTCTGGGGCAAGCCCTTTTGCAACGCCCCCGTTTTTCAACAGGATTCCCCCTGCTGATGCGACAGCTTTATGCCATTGGTTTTATGTCGCTCTCCATTATTGTGGTTTCAGGCTTGTTTATAGGCATGGTCCTGGGCTTGCAGGGTTACAACATCCTGGTGACGTATGGGAGTGAGCAGGCTCTGGGTACTATGGTTTCGCTGACTTTACTGCGTGAATTGGGTCCGGTGGTTACAGGTTTGTTGTTTGCCGGCAGAGCGGGGTCTGCATTGACCGCTGAAATTGGTTTGATGAAAGCCACAGAACAGCTTTCTAGCATGGAAATGATAGGTGTTGATCCCTTGCGGCAGGTCGTTGCACCGAGATTCTGGGCGGGATTTATCAGCATGCCCTTGTTAGCGCTCATTTTTTCAGCGGTGGGTATTCTGGGTGGAAAAATGGTTGGTGTGGATTGGCTGGGTGTTGATGAAGGTTCGTTCTGGAATCACATGCAATCCTCGGTGGAGTTTCGTCATGATATCCTGAATGGTGCGTTGAAGAGCTTAGTGTTTGGT
>JABEVH010000125.1 GCA_013043915.1 Pseudomonadales bacterium | reverse complement strand
TCCTACGGGTAATGTAAATCTGATTGAGGCAGGCCATTCGCTGGTTATTCCTCCGGTGGACGAAATTCGACGTCTCGGTGCCCGTGAGGCAGCGCTGGCGGTGGAAGAACAGGATCAGTCTTGGCGGTCTGGGCGCAAGCAGTCTTCGGTAGCGGCCAAGCCCCTGGAGGCAGCACAGATCAATACCGCGCCACATCAGGCTAAGCCTGAGGCCCCCGTAGCGAGTGCCAGAGGTCAGGTGCATCTGGTCGCCCCAGGGCAGGCAGGGAAGAGCAAGCTGGCTGCAGCTGATGCTGAATTGGCGCGAGCAAACGAAAAAAAAACCCAAGCAGAACAGCTTGAAAATGCTCATCTGAAAGCTCAAATCGATAGCGATCAAGCCAAGTTGCAGTCGCAGCAGGCCCAGCTTGCTTTACAAGACAAGAAATTGGCTGAATTGCAGGCAGCCATGAAAGCGCAGCCCCAGTCGCATCAGGCACAGCATGCTGTTGTTGAATTGACCCCGCTACCTGTAGTTGCGGTTAAGCCTGCGCTTGCGCCTGTCATGAGTCACCCCGTGGTGGCGGTGGTGGCCAACAAGCCAGCGCCTACAACGACGGCTGTGATTAAGGCCAAGCCTGTGTCGATACCGCCGCAGCCGGTTGCCAAGCCGGATGTAACGCCGCCAAGTCCTAATTTGGAGCCGGCAGCCGCAACGGGTGGCGTGAATTTTTTGGCCTGGGGCGTAGGTGGCATAGCTGCCTTAGCTGCACTTGTTGGCGGGCTGATAGCCTTCCGCAGGCATCGTGATCAAAGTGCTGAAGCAAATCGCCTGTCAACGAATGACATGCATGCTTTTGAGCATGATGAGCCCGTCTTTACGAGTTTGCATGACGATCATGGTGATATGGATGATTTTGCTATGCCTGCTCAGGCGTTGGATGAGGTGTCTGAAGCGCCTTACGACGCTTTGCAGGAAGCAGAAGATTTTCTGTCACGTGGGCGCTATCCCCAGGCAGCAGGCATACTGACGCGAGCCATTGAGCAGGAACCTGAGCGCAGTGATTTACGTTTGCGCCTCATGGAATGTCAGGTGGCCATGGGAGATGCTGAGGGTTTTGCTGAACAGGAACATGCCCTGGAAGATATGGGTGATCTGGACGCTCTCGATCATGCCGAGAAGATGCGGGATCAATTGCCTGTCTCGTCATTAGGCAAGTTGAGTAGCACTCAATCTGAAGAGGGTGTCATAGATTTTACGCCTACAAAGCCTTCAGCGGATGCCCGTGCTGAAGCCGGGATGAATGATGAGTCGCTGGAAGACATGGAGTTTGATTTTAATCAGTCCTTGTCGCAGACGCAGTTGCACGCTGTTGATGACCAGTTGCTGGAAAAATCAGGTTTGCCTGAAGGAGACCTTGAACTACCGCCGCTTGATCTCGAGTTGCCTCCCCTAGATCTTGAATCAGACGATGGATTTAAAGTGCAGTCTGATTCTGATATAGATTTGAAGAGTGTTTCGTTGCCATCTGATGAGCATCACGATGTTTTTTCGTTTGATCCTGTACAGGAATCCGCCCCGGTAGCGACATCATCCTTGCCTTTTGACGCTGATGAGTTGGCCAGTGCGCCCTTGCATGATGCCCCTAAGGCAGATGAGGACGCCGCTCTTGATTTAGGCGAGTTAGTGCTCGATGAAGATGCTCCAGTTTCTGCTGATGCCTCGCTAGAGGGGTTAGAGGGCGATGATCTTCACGACCTTGACTTTAGTCTTGATGATCTGGAGCAAGCCTCATCGCTGCCTGATCATGAGGCCCCGTTGGAGGGTGAAACGCTGGCGCTGGAGGATGAGGAAGATCTGACTGATATGGATTTTGACCTCGAATCTTTAGAGCCACTTGATCAAGTGCCCGGGGTGGATGAAGAGGTCTTAGGTCATGATGAATTGGCTGATCCTCTGGTTGAGGTCAGTAACCATCAAGTTGATCGTGAGGAACTTCATGGCATTGATTCCGTTGAGGCGGAGCATGCTCAATTGGACGATGGTTTGGATGCAGATTTTGAGTCTATGGATTTGGACGCTATGAGCCTGGAAGATTTTGCCGCTCTGGAATCCCCATCCGCCGAATATGATTTGTCGGTGGTTGAACCTGAAATTGCTGTAGCAGCTGAACAGGACTCCGGAATCATTCATGATGAGTTGATGCCGCAGGTGGAGCCAGAACCTGTCGATGAAAATAGTCTGGATTTAGGTGATGATTTTGATTTTCTGGCAGACGCTGATGAGAACGCGACCAAGCTGGATCTGGCCAAGGCCTATATGGACATGGGGGATGTTGAAGGGGCACGTGATATTTTACAGGAGGTACTGGCTGAGGGGAGTTCGCAGCAACAGGAAGAAGCACGTGGTCTATTGCTTCAGGCGAGTTGAGGCGACGGTTGCGGATAGCACTTGGCATAGAGTTTGACGGTTCGGGTTGGGGGGGGTGGCAGTTACAGGGTCATGACCCCAATACGGTACAGCAGTCCTTGCAAAATGCCTTGAGCCGTGTGGCGGATCATCCGGTTACCTTGGTGGCGGCTGGCAGAACTGATGCGGGAGTTCATGCCAGCGGTATGGTGGCGCATTTTGAGACACCGGCACAGCGTTCTATGCGAGCCTGGGTACAGGGAACCAATAGCTATTTACCTGATACCATTGCGGTGTTATGGGCCCAGGAAGTTGATCAGGAGTTTCATGCACGTTTTCGTGCCATGGCTCGACGTTACCGTTATGTTATTTATAACCACCCACAACGTTCAGCCTTGTGGCGTCGTCAGGTGACTTGGCATTATGCTCCTCTGGATGTCGGTCGTATGCGTGCTGGGGCGTTGCATCTGCTGGGTGAGCATGATTTCACCTCATTTCGCGCAGTAGGTTGTCAGGCTAAGCACCCGGTTAGGGAAGTACAGCATCTTGATATTTGGCAGCAAGGGCGTTTGATTGTGCTGGATATTCAGGCTAATGGTTTTTTGCATCATATGGTCAGAAACATCGCAGGGGTTCTCCTGCGCGTAGGTGAAGGGCGTGAACAGGCCTCTTGGGTGGCTGAGGTTCTACAGGCGAGGGACCGTACTCAGGCTGCGGTGACAGCTCCTCCCTGGGGTTTATACTTTGTCGATGTTCTGTACCCTGAGCGCTTTGTTTTACCACGGTTGCCACTGGGCCCACATTTTATTGACCGATAACTGGTCATTTTCTGCTATAGTTAGCGGCCCTTACCGTACATGGGAAAGCAGTGTCTGTGCGTACACGCATCAAAATTTGCGGCTTGACTCGGATGGATGATGCTCTCTATGCAGCTAACCTAGGCGTAGATGCGTTGGGCTTGGTGTTTTATCCCGGCAGCCCGCGTTATGTGGATATGGCTGTGGCTCGACAGATTGTGGAAAATTTGCCACCTTTTGTAACAACGGTAGGCTTGTTTGTCGATCCACAGGCTGAGGATGTTATCCGTATTCTGGGGCAACTACCTTTATCCTTGCTGCAATTTCATGGTCACGAAGAAGATGCCTTCTGTCGTGGTTTTGGTGTTCCCTTTGTCAAGGCGCTGCAGGTTCGTAATCGTCAGGACCTGTTGCAACGCTTGACAGCTTATCCACATGCTCAAGGATTACTTCTTGATGCTTGGCATCCGGACTTGCAGGGTGGAACGGGACAAACCTACGATTGGAACTTGTTTCCTGCGCGTGCAGATAAGCCCCTGATTTTGGCAGGCGGTCTAAAGCCTGATAATGTGACGGAAGCCGTACGTCAAACTCGTCCTTGGGCTGTTGATGTCAGTGGTGGAGTAGAATCAGCCCCTGGCCTAAAAGATCCTGTCTTGATGCGAGCCTTTGTTGAAGGAGTTCGAAATGTCTGATCTTGTGGATTACTCCCGCTTTCCTGATGCACTGGGCCATTTTGGCCAGCACGGTGGACGTTTTGTCTCAGAAACGCTGATGGCTGCTCTTGAAGAACTGGAGCAAAGTTACTTGCGTTTGCGTGATGATGCTGAGTTTCAGGCTGAATTTGATCGTGATTTAGCGCATTACGTCGGACGTCCGTCTCCCTTGTATTTTTGTGAGCGCTGGACCCGTGAACTAGGAGGAGCTCAGATCTACCTCAAACGGGAAGATTTGAATCACACCGGTGCGCACAAGATCAACAACACCATAGGTCAGGCCTTGCTGGCACGTAAGTCAGGCAAGCGTCGCGTCATCGCTGAGACCGGCGCTGGCCAGCATGGTGTGGCGACGGCCACCATAGCTGCTCGTCTCGGGATGGAGTGTGTCGTTTACATGGGAGCTGATGACGTACAGCGTCAGTCCATGAATGTTTATCGCATGAAATTGTTGGGAGCTCAGGTGGTTCCGGTGACTTCGGGATCGCGTACCCTCAAGGATGCCTTGAATGAGGCGATGCGTGATTGGGTCAGCAATGTAGATACGACCTATTATATTATCGGCACGGTAGCTGGGCCTCATCCCTATCCCATGCTGGTACGGGATTTTCAGGCAGTGATCGGTCGGGAAGCCAGGCAGCAGTGTTTGCAACAGACCGGACGACTTCCTGATGTCTTGGTGGCCTGTGTGGGAGGCGGTTCCAATGCCATTGGCTTATTTCATCCTTTTTTGACCGATGCCCAGGTACGCATGGTGGGTGTTGAAGCGGCAGGGCTGGGATTGGCCAGTGGACAACATTCGGCTCCCTTAAATTGCGGCCATGCAGGTGTTTTACATGGCAATCGCACTTATTTGATGGAAGATGCTCATGGGCAGATCATTGAGACGCATTCGATATCCGCAGGTCTTGATTATCCCGGGGTAGGGCCTGAACACGCCTGGTTAAAAGATATCGGTCGTGTTGATTATGTGGCGGTTACCGATGAGGAGGCACTGGCTGGTTTTCATGCATTGACGCTGACAGAAGGTATTATCCCTGCCTTGGAATCCAGCCATGCCCTGGCCCATGTCATGCAGTTGGCTCCGAGCATGGATAGAGATGAGATTCTCATCTGTAACTTGTCCGGGCGGGGTGACAAGGACTTGCTTACAGTAGCTCGTCTTAATGGCATACAGGTATAGAGGGTGTTTTCATGAGTCGACTTCAAGCTGCATTTCAAGGATGGCAGGCGACAGGGCGTAAAGCGCTGATTCCGTATGTGGTGGCAGGGGATATTGATCCAGGTCGGACGGTGCCTTTGATGCATGCCATGGTGCAGGCCGGTGCCGATATTTTGGAGCTAGGCGTGCCGTTTTCCGATCCCATGGCGGATGGGCCGGTGATTGCTGCTGCTCATGAACGAGCTCTACGTCATGGTGTGTCTTTGCGTGATGTGCTGGCTATGGTGCGTGAATTTCGTGAGCAGGATGCCCATACCCCGGTTGTACTCATGGGATACCTTAATCCGATTGAAGCGATGGGGTATGCTACATTCGCGCAATTGGCTGAGCAGTCAGGTGTCGACGGTGTACTGACCGTAGATTTACCTCCTGAAGAAGCCCAAGCCTTAACCGATGATCTATTCCGACACGGACTCGATCCCATTTATTTGTTGGCTCCCACCACGACGATGGAGCGTGCTCGCAAGATTACAGCAGCGGCGCGTGGTTATGTCTATTATGTTTCCTTGAACGGCGTGACCGGAGCTGCCAATCTCGATGTCGAAGAAGTGCGGCGAAGGATAGACACACTTAGACAAATAAGTCATTTGCCGATAGGTGTGGGTTTTGGTATTAAGGATGCTGCGATGGCTCAGGCTATCGCAGGTTTGGCCGATGCTGTGGTGGTGGGTAGTGTATTGGTGCAGTCCCTGGCTGATCATGCTGCCGATCCGCAGGCAGGTAGCGAGGCAGTATGTGCCTTGTTGCGGGGCATGCGTGCAAGCATGGATGCCGTCATGGACGTGAATTCCTGAATAGGTGCAGGTCATGAGCAGTAGCTGGCTGGAAAAAATACTTCCCAATGTGGCGGGTCATGCTGAAGATCGCAAGCGATCGAACGTTCCTGAGGGTTTGTGGCGCAAATGCCCTAAATGTGATTCGGTATTATATACGCCAGAACTGGATCGTAATGCCAGTGTTTGTCCGCGTTGCGACCATCATTTGCGTATTGGGTCGCGGGAGCGGTTGGATCAGTTCCTCGACCAAGAAGGCAGGGTGGAACTAGGTGCTGAGCTTGTCCCTGATGATTTGTTGCGTTTTAAAGATACTAAGAAGTACAAGGATAGATTGATACAGGCGCAGCGTGATACCGGTGAGACGGATGCGCTCGTGGTTTGTCAGGGGCATGTGCAGGGGTTGCCGTTAGTAGCTGCTGCCTTCGAGTTTGGTTTCATGGGCGGGTCCATGGGGCAAGTCGTAGGTGGTCGCTTCGTTAAAGCGGTTGATGTGTGTATTGAGCATCGTATTCCTCTGGTTTGTTTTGCTGCCAGCGGAGGGGCTCGTATGCAGGAGGCTTTGTTTTCGCTCATGCAGATGGCTCGTACGGCGGCAGCCTTGGAACAGCTCAAACTCAAGGGTATACCGTTTATTTCTGTTTTGACCGACCCGGTCTACGGTGGAGTGTCGGCCAGCTTAGCCATGCTGGGTGATTTGAACATAGCCGAACCTTACGCGTTGATCGGCTTTGCCGGTCCACGTGTGATCGAACAGACCGTGCGACAGACCTTGCCTGAGGGCTTCCAGCGCTCGGAGTTTTTATTGCGTCATGGAGCCATCGACATGATCGTGCATCGCCATCACCTGAGAGATACAATTTTCAGGCAACTGGCCAAATTTACCCACTATCCTTTGTGAGTGATGAAACTGTAGTGTCGCCTTTGCCGTTGCCAACGACGTTGCCTGGCTGGTTGAGTCGGCTGGAGCTTGGTTATCCAGTAACGATTGATCTAGGATTAGAACGCATCGCGCAGGTAGCCGCGGCTATGGGTATATCAGCAGGCCGGGCCAAGGTGATGACGGTGGCGGGTACTAATGGCAAAGGATCTACGGTGGCGACGGCAGATCAGGTCTTGCGTGCCTGTGGGTACCGTGTCGGTCGTTACATGTCGCCGCACCTGCATGACTTCCGTGAACGTGCTGTGATACAAGGCTCCTGGTTGCCGGAGTCAGCATGGCTGGATGCTTTGGGGCAAGTTGAAAAAGCGCGAGGCAATATCTCTCTGACCTATTTTGAATTTACCACGCTGGCAGTTCTGCATATGTTTATGCAGATGGATCTGGATGTCTGGGTGCTTGAGGTTGGCTTGGGTGGGCGGCTTGATGCGGTCAATATTATCGATCCTGATGTGGCGGTGATCAGCAGTATAGGTATTGATCATGTTGAGTGGCTAGGCCCTGATCGCGCATCGATTGCTAAAGAAAAGGCTGGAATTATGCGCCGAGGACGGCCGGTGGTGATCGGTGATGACGATCCCCCGGCATCCTTGCTGCTAGCGGCGAATGGGTATGCCGATCCTGTTTGGTGCATGAGTAGAGATTTGATATGGCAAAAAACGGGTACGACGTGGTTTTTGCATACCCCCCAAGAGGAGTGGCCTGGATTGCCGCTGCCCACCGTAGCCCTGGGCAATGCGGCTACGGCACTGGCAGCGTTACAGCATCTGGAGCTTGATCTGGCGCTGGAGCAGGTGCGTGTAGGTTTGTCGCGCGTGCAGCTGCCGGGCCGCTTGGAGTTCGTGCCTGCAGATGAGCGCTTATGTCTGGATGTGGCGCATAATCCGCAGGGCGCGCGGTTTTTGCGGCATCAATTGCAGGAATATCCTGTTTCGGGCCAAACCTGGATCGTGCTGGGCATGTTGGTGGATAAAGATGTCGTCGGTACGCTAGAGGCTTTGCAGGGATGGGCAGCGGGTTATTTTGTCGCCGGTTTGCAGGTGCCTCGAGGTGCCTCAGCGGCAAGCTTGGCGGCAGCTGTGAAGGCGATGGGTGAGCTTGTCTTGGGTCAGTTTGACGATCCTGTGGCGGCTTTAAAGCAGAGTAGTGAACGAGCAGCGCCTGGTGATCGTATCGTCGTCATGGGCTCATTTTATACCGTGGCCGCGGTTCGACAGTATTTGGGGTTGGTGAGGGAGGAATGATGGATCGAGCCATCAAGCAAAGAATACTCGGTACCTTGGTGTTGCTGGCAGGCAGTGCGGCGTTGGCTCCCCTCGTGCTGGATGGAAGTGGCACGATAGTTCCCCATGAAGTTTCTATACCTCCTCGTCCGGTGGTGGAGCCTCCTCCTCAGATGCCTGCGACGTGGTCAGGGTCTGCCCCCGTCGTAGCACCCGCAACAATGACTCAGGGCACTCCTCCGGCGCTCACGCCAAGTAATGCCGTGGTTGACAAGCAAGGGGTAAATGCTTCCGAACCTGCGCAAGTAGTTCCTGAGGATAAACCTCCGGTCAGTCAACCCGTACAAGAACCTGTGGTTCATGACAAGGTTGATCACAAAACGGTGGTTGTGATTAACCGGCCGATACCTCCTGTAGAGCAGCATCAGGAAGCATCAATGGATAGCAATCATCCTGCTCCCGCTTTGCCCGGTGCATGGACGGTGCAGGTGGCCAGCCTAGCCAGTGCCGATGCTGCACGAGCCTTTCGTTCTGAACTCTTGCGACGTGGCTATCCTGTCTATCAAAGACAGATCGGTTCTGCGTTCAAGGTTTTTGTCGGTCCGGAACTCGATAAAGCTAATGCAGAATCGTTAAAGGAAAAATTAGCCAAGGATGGTTATTCAGGCTGGATGCAGGCTTACAGTGTTCATTAAATTTTAAGATTATAACCGACAAGGGGATGTGGGGGTGGTCGTGAGTTTTGCAGATGGCTTCATCCTGGCGGTGGTGGTCTTGTCTATGGCGATGGGGTTGTTTAGAGGTTTGATACGTGAAGCATTTTCTCTGGTCAGCTGGGTATTGGCATGGTTGGTTGCCCGTCATTACGGTGAGGCCATGCAAGTTATACTGCTGCCTATGGTGCCTACGCCGTCCTTGCGATTGTTAGCAGCGTTCCTGATTCTTTTTATCGGTACCTGGCTGGTGATGTCATTGTTGTCTTACCTGATTCAGGGAGTTCTGGACAGGGTTGGGTTGCGATGGAGTGACCGTATGCTAGGTTGTGTATTTGGGCTGTTGCGCGGGTTATTGATGGTTGAGGTGCTACTGATGCTGATGGCACCTTACGCCAGCCATGATCCGTGGTGGCATCAGTCCAGGGGGGTGGGGGTGTTCATGCATTATGCACCCTACACCCGGGAGTTGGGTCATCGAGTGCAGGAGCTTTCACGTCCTGTTCTATCGCGTGAGCGGGGGTAAACATGTGTGGTATCGTCGGTATAGTCGCAGGTAGTAATGTCAATCAGGCGCTGTACGATGCCCTGACGGTGTTGCAACACCGTGGGCAAGATGCTGCCGGCATCGTCACCTGCCAGGAAGGCCGGTTGTTTTTACGCAAGGATAACGGCATGGTGCGGGATGTTTTTCATACCCGTCATATGATGCGCTTGGCCGGTCATTACGGTATTGGTCATGTGCGCTATCCCACAGCGGGTTCATCGTCATCGGCAGAGGCCCAGCCGTTTTATGTGAACTCTCCTTACGGGATTACCTTGGCGCATAATGGTAACCTGACTAATACCGCAGAAATTGCGGATGAACTGTTCCGAACCGATCTGCGCCACATCAATACCGATTCAGACTCGGAAGTGCTGTTGAATGTGCTGGCGCATGAATTGCAGGCTCAGGGTAAGCTGTCCCCCAATGAAGATGATATTTTTTCAGCGGTATCGGCCGTACATAGGCGCGTACGCGGAGCCTATGCGGTCGTCGTCATGATTACAGGATATGGCATTCTAGGGTTTCGAGATCCGCATGGCATACGCCCCATCATTTATGGTGAACGTGACGGGGCTCATGGCAAGAAGGAATACATGATCGCTTCAGAATCCGTGGCTATCACGGCGCTGGGCTTTCGCATCATTGCAGATTTGTTGCCCGGTGAGGCTGTATTTATCGACGTTGATGGTCGATTAAGTACGCGTCAGTGCGCCAGCCGTATCGAATACTCACCCTGTATCTTTGAGCATGTGTACTTTGCTCGTCCGGATTCAATTATCGATGGTATATCGGTCTATAAGGCCCGTATGCGTATGGGTGACCGCTTGGCCCAGCAAATCAAGCGACAATGGGCTGCACATGATATCGATGTAGTCATTCCTATACCTGATACTAGCCGCACAGCCGCCCTGCAGCTTGCCTACACGCTGAATGTGAAATACCGCGAAGGCTTTATGAAGAACCGCTATATCGGTCGCACCTTCATCATGCCCGGGCAAAGCCAGCGCAAGAAGTCAGTGCGCCAGAAACTCAATCCTATCGATCTGGAGTTTCAGGGTAAAAATGTTCTGCTGGTCGATGACTCCATCGTTCGAGGCACGACATGCCGTGAAATCATTCAGATGGCGCGTGAGTCCGGCGCAGCCAAAGTGTATTTCGCCTCAGCAGCTCCAGCGGTCAAGTACCCCAATGTTTATGGGATAGACATGCCGGCCAAAAGCGAGTTGATAGCTTATGGTCGTACGGTTGATGAAGTTTGTCACTTAATAGGCGCTGATGGCCTGATTTATCAGGACCTGGGTGATCTGATCGCTGCAGCGCAGGAAGGTAATCCGGAAATTACCCGTTTTGATTGCTCGGTATTTGACGGACGTTACGTGACGGGTGATATCGACGAGGCTTACCTTAATCGTTTGCAGGCATCTCGCAGTGACTCCGCTAAAAACAGGCCGGTGCTGGCTGATGTGGATGAAGGTACAACGGTCGATTTGCATAACGGAAACTGAGGAGCTGATCATGCGTGACCCGCAGCAGGGTTTGGATCCTGAGCTGCTTGATGAAGTGGCGTTTGATACGCTAGCCGTTCGTGCTGGAGGGCGACGTAGTCAGGAGGGAGAGCACTCCGAGGCTTTGTACCTCACTTCATCGTTTGTCTATGGTAGTGCTGAGGAGGCGGCGGCCAGATTTTCCGGGACTGAACCGGGTAATGTCTATTCAAGATTTACTAATCCGACGGTCAGCATGTTCGAAGAACGCCTGGCTGCCCTGGAGGGAGCTGAACGCTGTGTGGCGACCAGCTCTGGCATGGCCGCCATACTGTCGACCATGCTGGCCTTGCTCAAGACCGGTGATGAGGTCGTCGTGTCGCGCAGTGTGTTTGGAACGACGCGCGTGTTGTTTGACAAGTACTTAGCCAAGCTGGGTATAGCGACGCGATGGGTGAACATAGCCAATATGACGGAGTGGGAAGCCGCCATCATGCCGGTGACCCGAGTGTTTTTTGTGGAAACTCCGAGTAACCCCTTGGGAGAGTTGGTAGATCTAAGAGCGCTTTCTGAGTTGGCTCATCGTCATGACATTTTGCTGGTGGTGGATAATTGTTTGTGCACGCCAGCCTTGCAAAAGCCTTTGCAATGGGGGGCTGATATCGTGGTGCATTCAGCAACCAAGTATTTAGACGGTCAGGGGCGTTGCTTAGGAGGGGCCGTACTGGGTCGTGCTCAGGAAATGAATGAGGTTTTTGGGTTCTTGCGCACTTGCGGCACCAGTTTAAGTCCTTTTAACGCCTGGGTGTTTATCAAGGGTCTGGAGACGCTGCGTTTACGTATGATGGCGCAATGTGATCGTGCCTTGCATTTAGCGCGTTGGCTGAACAACCATGCTCTTGTGGAGCAGGTCTATTATAGCGGGCTGCCCGATCATCCCCAGCATGCCCTGGCTCAGGAGCAACAACTGCATTTTGGCGCCGTACTGGCTTTTAAGGTTCGTGGCGGGCGTCAAGCAGCCTGGGCACTGATCAATGCCACGCGTTTGTTCTCCATTACGGCTAATCTGGGCGATACGAAAAGCACCATCACGCATCCCGCTACCACCACGCATGGCCGTTTAAGTGAAGATGATAAGGTGGCTGCTGGTATTAGCGAAGGCTTGATACGCCTATCTGTAGGTCTTGAGGATGTTAGCGACTTGCAGCAGGATCTAGCTCGCGGACTGGAAGCTGTGCAATGACAGCTTCGCCGCTGGCTCCTGTTTTCGCTGCTCTCAATCGTATCATCTTGGGTAAACCTAAAGTCCTAGAGCTCAGCCTTTGCTGTCTGCTGGCACGAGGCCACCTGCTGCTTGAAGATCTTCCTGGTATGGGTAAAACCACGTTAGCAGAGGCCTTGGCCAGGGTTACAGGTCTGGGTTTTCGTCGTCTGCAATTTACCAGCGATCTCATGCCTGCTGATATCCTCGGCATCTCAGTATTTAAGGTGGAGCAGCAAGGTTTTGAGTTTATGCCGGGCCCGGTGTTTACCGAGGTGCTGCTAGCCGATGAAATCAATCGTAGTTCACCCAAAACGCAAAGCGCTTTGCTCGAGGCCATGGAAGAAGGCCAGGTCACTCAGGATGGTCAGACCTATGCGTTGCCTCAGCCCTTTTTTGTCATCGCTACCCAGAATCCCCAGTCTCAGGCAGGGACACATCCTTTACCTGAGTCCCAGCTTGACAGGTTTCTCATGCGTCTGGAATTAGGTTACCCCGATGTACGCGCTGAACGAGAGTTGTTGACCGGCCAGGATCGGCGTCAAATGCTTAAAGCCATGACGGCATTGACCGATGCCCGCCATCTTTTGGTCTGGCAGGAACAGGTGCGGCGTATTCGGGTGAGTGACCCTTTGCTCGATTATTTGCTGCAGCTGGCACAGGTCAGTCGACAGCATCCGGAGATACATGATGGGTTGTCTCCACGCGGGCTGATGGCTCTTAAAACAGCAGCTCAAGCTATGGCTATGGTACGAGGTCGCGCTTTTGTGCAGCCTGAAGATATACAGGCGGTATTGCCAGCCGTGGTGGATCATCGGCTGCCGGTGCCCAGAGGCAGTAAAAAGGCATCGGCATTGCTGGTAGCTGCGGTTCCTGTGTTGCCGGCATGATGACCTGGTTGCGCCGACGTTGGCAAACCCGCTGGTCGAGATGGTTGCAGCAACGGTTACCGCCAGCTCAGGACATCACCCTGGATCAGCGTCGAGTTTTTGTATTTCTGTCACGAGCGGGCTGGTTGTATTTGCTATTGTTGCTGGCTTTGTTTATCGGCGGCATCAACTACGCCAATAACCTCTTGCTGGGTCTTTGTTTCTGGTTAGGATCACTGCTTGTGGTTGCCATCCTTCATACGTTCAGGAATTTGAGCGGACTGGGTTTGCGGGCCTTGGGCAGTGATCCTGGCCAGGCGGGTCAGCATGTAGGGCTTCGTGTAGGTTTGAGGTCGGTCTCAGGGCGTGATTATCATGCGATTATGCTGCACTGGCAGCAGGCTGAACAGCGGATAGCCTATGTAGGCCGTGAGCAGCAGGTGATTGAGGTGCAATTGCCTGCCTTGCGCCGTGGTTATATGCATTTGCCCCGACTGATGTTGGAAACTCGTTGGCCTTTAGGGCTGATCCGCGCATGGACCTGGATCGACCTTGATATGGTTGTGCTGGTATGGCCTCGTTCCCAGACAGTGACCAAGCCTATGCATCTGCAACAGGGGCAGGCAGGACTCTCTGTGGCTTTACCTGGAGATGATGAACTTGATCATCTCGATGCCTATCGTCTTGGTGATGCCATGGCTCATATTGCGTGGAAACACTATGCCCGTACATCATCACTGTTGGTCAAGCGGCAAATCAACTGGCAGGGGGTTAAACAGGTTATCGATTTTAAGGACTACCGTGGACTGGATCGGGAAGCTGTCTTGTCGCGTATGGCCTATGCCGTACTGAATGCCCAAGGAACCTGGTCCATGCAACTGCCAGGGGAGCCGATGCATGCTGGAGAAGGAGAGAAACACCGACTGCAGTGTTTGTTGGCCCTGGCGGCATTTGAAGCGGAGCATTACCGCATATGAGTCTTTATAGTCTGCGTGCCGTAGCGCTGGCTCTGGTGCTGGTGACCTTGCCTTTGACTGATCAGCAACCATCTTGGTGGATGCCCCTGCTGATCTTGTTGGCTCTGTTGCGCGCTACTCAGGGGCTGCGCACATTGACCTGGACTTGGCTGGCGCAACCGATCGCAGGGGCCGCAGGGTTGGGTATATGGCAGCAGGATCATACCTTGCTAGGGCCAGTTGCCGGGGTGGCTATTCTCGCAGTTCTGGCGGCTTTAAAGCTGATGGAAGTGCGCACCGCTCGCGACATTCAAGTTATGGTCATAGTTAGCGTCTTTTTGTTAGGTTGTCAGTTTTTGTTTTTTCAGGGCCTGGGGCACGTACTTTATGC